>NZ_SLUN01000013.1 GCF_004340685.1 Hydrogenispora ethanolica
TTTTTTCAAGGTCCGTTTTGGGCTTGCTCATGGAACTTGGGGGGTTCGCTGAATCGGCTTTTTGAGGGCGTTTTCCCCTGTTCAGCGAACCCTAATTAACGATTTGACTAAAGGATTGATGAGCATGTCTGATCCCTTATCCCGCGTCACCGAATATCTTCATCATTACCCCAACGTGAGCGCCGCTTGGCTTTTTGGTTCCATGGCGACCGGAAAGGCCGGTAAGAATAGCGATATGGACATCGCTATTTTATTCACGCCGGATCTGTCCAAATATGAGCGGTTCGATTTGCGGTTGCTTATCGGCGGAGAACTGGCGCGCCTGGCGGAAAGAGAGGTTGATGTGGTGGATATGGCGGCCGCTCCGTTGTATCTGCAACATCAAGTTCGGAAAACCGGGCGGCTGATTGTGGAGAAGGATCATGCGTATCGAGTCGCTTTTGATATCCGGTCGCGGCGGGAGTATTTTGATCTAGCGCCCGTTTTGGAACTTAGAAACCGGAGGTTGATTGAACGAAGCATCGGAGGGAGCGAGAATGGTTGATAGCAACTTGCTAAAGAACAAACTGGCGCAATTAGCGGATTATTTAGCCGATCTTCAGGATTCCCAGACTGTATCGTTGGATTTATATCGAAACGACAAAAAGACTCGCCGCTATATTGAGCGCACGTTGCATCTGGCGATCGAATGCTGCTTGGACATCGGGAGCCACATCATCGCGGACAACGGTTGGCGCGAGCCGGTCGACAATAAGGATGTATTCGCGGTGCTGGCGGAAAACGGCGTTTTTTCCCAAGAATTAGTGCCGAGGCTCCAAAAAATGGCCCAGTTTCGCAATGTGCTGGTTCATGATTACGCCAAAATCGACCCGGATATCGTATACCGGGTGCTGACGCAGAACTTGCCGGATATCCGGGAATTCATCCGCGCGGTAGAACGGTTGTTATGACGAGACAGGTTAACGGGGGTGATATGTCGTGGCCGGGAGTGAAATAAACGTCACCGCCACCCTGATCTGGTATTACTATATCTGCCACCGTGAGGTTTGGCTGATGGCCCGGCAGATCACGCCCGACCAGGATAATTCCAACCTGGAGATCGGACGGGTGATTCAGGATCAGCGTTATGCCCGGGAGAAGAAGGAGGTCGACCTTGGCGGCCTCAAGGTGGACATTCTGAAACGGGAAGGCGGCGAGTTGGTGATCGCCGAGGTGAAAAAAAGCTCCCGTTTTAAAGAGAGCGCCCGGATGCAACTGGCTTTTTACATAAAGAGTCTGAAGACGCACGGTGTGATCGCCCGGGGCGAATTACGATTTCCGGAGGAAAAACAGAAAGAAGCGGTAATCCTGGACGAACAGTTGGAACAAGAACTGGACCGGGCGGAACGGGAGATCCTGCGGATTGCCTATCTGGAGCAGCCGCCCCGGCCGGAAAAGATTCAGTGGTGCAAACGTTGCGCGTATAACGAATTTTGTTGGACCTAAAAAGCATTGAGGTAAACTCCGGAGGCGATCGCAAAAGCTCTACCATCAACGCCTTTGGGCATCTTTGGTCCCTCCCCCATAGCCCGGTTTTCCGGGCGTGATGGGGGAGGGCAGGCAACTTCGAAAAGGCCCCAAGGGTGAGGGCATTGACGGCAACGCCGACCTAAAGACTTTATCCCATGGCTTCTGTATGCAACGACATGAATCCTTAGGGTATATGATTTGCGAAAATAACGAACGCTTCACCGTTTTTTCACAATCATGTCCTTGCATATAAAAAAGAGGAGACGTTTCATGCAAAAGACACTCTATATCTTTTCCAACGGAACATTGCAACGGGAGGGGAATACCCTCTGCTATATCACCGAGGAAGGCAAGCGGTTTCTGCCGGTTGAGGATATTCAGGAGATTATGGTCTTCGGCGCGGTAGACTTCAATAAAAGCCTGCTGGAGTTCCTGACGCAACATGAGATCTTGTTGCATTATTTCAATTACCACGACTATTATATGGGAACCTTTTACCCGCGCGAACATTATAATTCAGGTTTTGTCATTTTGAAGCAGGCGGAACACTACATGGAAGAAGCCAAGCGGCTGACACTGGCCAAGAAATTTGTAGCGGGCGCTTTGCGCAATATTGAGCAGGTACTGCGCTATTACGAGCGTCGGGGCATTGCCTTGGGGGATACGCTGTCGGAATTCACGGATAATGAAACTCAAATTGAATCCATCACTGACTTATCAGAATTGATGGCATATGAAGGAAATCATCGTGAGACGTATTATCGATGCTTCGATAAGATCCTGGATCATCCCGATTTCCCATTCGATAAACGAACCCGGCGGCCCCCTCAGAATAATCTGAATACTTTGATCAGTTTTGGAAACTCGATTCTATATACCATCGTTCTGTCGGAGATCTATAAAACTCATCTTGATCCGCGCATTGGTTATTTGCACGCCACAAACTTTCGGCGTTTTTCTTTGAATCTCGACGTTGCGGAGATCTTTAAGCCGATTATCATCGATCGGCTGATCTTCACGCTAATCGATAGACAGATGTTGACCAAGAAGGATTTCGAGGCCGAGACTGGTGGGATCGTTTTAAAGGAGAAAGGCCGAAAAGTATTTGTGGAAGAACTGGACAAACGGCTCAGCACCACCATCAGCCATCGCGCGGTGGGCCATCCGGTCTCTTATCGCCGGCTAATCCGGATGGAGTTATATAAGGTGGAAAAACATTTGATGGGGGAAGAATCATACAAGCCCTTTGTATCGCAATGGTAAAAGTCGGTACGGAGGTGAATTCAGCTGTTTGTAATCGTGGTTTATGATATTGCTGAAAAACGAGTCGCCAAAGTGCTTAAAAAATCTCGCCAATATTTGTACTGGGTTCAGAATTCGGTCTTTGAAGGCGAGATCTCGGAGGCCAAGTATAAGAAATATGTCACGGAACTAAAGAAAATAATCAATTTAGAAGAAGATTCGGTGATCATCTATAATTTAAGAACCAGCAAATATTCCTCCAGAGAAGTGATCGGCCTTGAGAAAGGAGGACAGAGCAATATTTTGTAGTTGACCCGGAATGATGTAAAAATACCGGGGGGTCGACAACAGCCCCAAATTTCAATCGAGCAGCGAGTTCATTAGAAAGTTGTGTGGAAAAGAGTCCGAACATTTGAGTTTCGGACTTAAAAAAGCCCATTTTGGAAGGGTTTTTAGACTACCTACGAGGGATTGAAACAAAAAAGCTCAAGCCGTAGGAAAAGAAAGTTTAGAACGTTTTTAGACTACCTACGAGGGATTGAAACATTATACCACTATAGTGTCATAGTGTCAACTGATTTAGTTTTTAGACTACCTACGAGGGATTGAAACTTGAGACGGATTGACCGAATCCATTATATTTTTTCAAAAAACTTTCCTGCCTCCATGCAGGAGTTTATTTTAAAAGACCTGTTACATATAAACAAATAATCTATTGATTTAATGATACGAACCTGATATAATAGGGTCATCGGATGAAGCCTAGGCAGCCGAGTCTAATCTTATCATTTACTAGGGGGAATGAATTGTGACAAAAGAACAAACCATCCTGTCCAAGCTGGGCCGGACCGAAGAGATGCTGGCCGGACTGGCGGCGCATGCCGAACAACTGGCGCGCCGGGGGATCGACGCCGCTTTCATCACCAAGCTGACCACCGCTCATGGCAACGCCCGCGACGCCCATACCGAACAATTGGCCTTCAAGGCGCGGATGATGGAGAAGACGAACGAGTGCCAGAGGCGCCTCGATGAGATGCTGGATCTTTACTCCGAGGCCCGCAAGCAAGTGAAGATCGAGTTGCCGACCGAAACCTGGCGGGAGTTCGGCATCGTCAATCAGCGGTAGCTCAGATTCATTTTGATATTTGTGGATACGGGGAGGTAGGCGCGGCCAATCGGCCCGCCTACCGGATCACCGCCAAATGTTTTTTGACAGATATTTTCAGACTATCCGCCGGAGATGACTTTGATCCTCCAAAATACTGGATTGGCCGTAATCCATTACATTTTTTGAAATAACTCCTGCTCCAAAGCAGGAATTTATTTTAAAAACATTATTACATCTAATTAATTAACCACAGTCCACATGTATCGCGAGGATGGAGGACGGTTTAGCCATGATGGATTCCATCGCCAAATTTCCCCTGATTTGAATTCACCGTCACCAGATCCGGCATAGCGGCATGCCATTGCGGAGAATGACCGGCGAGCGGTGTTTGAAGCCCGGCAGCTATTTTCAGTTGTTTTTCAGAATCGAGTTTTATACTGAAAGACATCGGACGCACGGACAAGGATCCGGCCGGTTGGGAATTTGACAAATTGAAGGAGGTGAGACCGGTGAAACGGCTGATCGTCAATGCCGATGATTTTGGACTCCACGAAAGTATCAACCGGGCGATTTTCCGGGCGCATCGCGAAGGTTGCGTAACCAGCGCCACCTTGGTTGCCGGAGGAGCGGCTTTTGACCAGGCGGTGAACTTGGCCCGCCAGTGTCCGGGCTTGGGGGTCGGGGTACACCTGACTCTGGTCGGTCTGCGTCCGGTGGCCCGCGGCAACGTGCGCTCCTTAGTGACCGAAGACGGCAGCTTTTGGCCGGATTATCTGGCCTTTAGCCGCCAATACCTCATGGGACGAATCGAACCGGAACAGGTGGAAACCGAACTGCGCTGCCAGTTGCAAAAAGTGATGGGCAGCGGCATTCCCATCACCCATCTCGATAGTCACCAGCACTTGCATGTGTTGCCCGGCTTCCCCCGGATCATCGGCAAATTAGCCTCCGAATTCGGAATCGAGCGAATCCGGATTCCGGCGGAGCCGGCCGGCTTTGTGCGGGCCGGGAGTTGGTCATGGGGCAGGCTGTTGGGCCGGACCCTGTTGACCGCTTGCTCGGTTGAGGCCGGGCGCCATTATCGTCGCCTGCGGCTGCGCCATCCCGATCATTTTTTCGGAATGTTGTCCGGAGGAAGGATGAATGATCAGAACCTGCAGGCGATTTTGACGGCACTGCCCGAGGGAACCACGGAGTTGATGGTGCACCCCGGTCTCGACAATGCCACCCTCGATACGGCGTACCACTGGGGTTACCAGTGGCAGGCCGAATTGGAGGCGCTGTGTTCCCCGGCGATCGCCGGCTGGTTGCGGAAGATGAACGTTACCCTGATCAATTACCGGGAGTTATAGTCCAAAAATTTCGGCCAAAAAATTTTGTTTGAGTAAGCTCCGAAAGGGGAAATGGAAAAGATGGAACCTCAATTTAGCCTATCCTTTGTTTTTCCGATGTATAATGAGATGGACAATATCGAAGCCTGCGTCAAAGGCGCAATGCAGGTCGGCGAGCAGTTGGGAATCGATTATGAGATCGTGGTGGTGGACGACGCGAGCACCGACGGCTGCGGTGCCTTGGCAGACAAGCTGGCCGAGGCATATCCGGTCCTCAAGGTCTTGCACCATCCGGTCAACCGCAAACTGGGCGGCGCGTTGAAAACCGGCTTCGCCAATGCCGCCAAGCAATACATCTTATATATGGATTCCGATTTGCCCTTGGATTTCGCTGAGGTCTGCGCGGCCATTCCCCAAATCGGCACGGCGGATATGTTGATCGGTTACCGGAAGACCCGCGATGAATCATTCCGGCGCAAGTTCATCTCGAAAGTCTATAACCGGGTGATCCGGCTGCTCTTCGGCCTGAAGGTCCGGGATGTCAATTTTTCGTTTAAACTGTTTAAACGGGAAATTTTCCAGCAAATGGTCCTGCAGTCCGAAGGTTCGTTTATCGATGCGGAACTCTTGATCGAGACTTATCGAAAAGGGTATGTCATACGGGAAGTCGGCCTCAATTATCAGCCGCGGATCGCCGGAGTCTCGACATTAGCCAGCAATGCCGTGATCAAGAAGATCCTGGCCGAGATGTGGGAATATTACTGGCGCCAAAAAAGCCTGCCCCAGCAAGTCCCTTCCTTGCGGGCATGACATTTCGAGGAGTTTTGATGAAGATCAATAAACCATTGCTGGTATTCGGACTGAGTCTGCTGTTGTTTCTCTTCTGGGCCCAGGCCTTTCCGGTCACGGATTCGGTAGAGTCCAACTACGCTTTGACTGCGAAGGAAATGGTAACGAGCGCCGATTGGATCTCACCCCGGATCTACGGTAAATTCTGGTATGATAAGCCGGTGATGATTTACTGGCTGCTGGCCCTGGCCATGAAGGCATTCGGATATGCGGAACTGGCGGTCCGGCTGGTGCCGGCGCTCGCCGGAGCGGGCGGCGTCGCCTTGATTTATTGGTTTGTCGCCAAGGTACGCAATGAGCGGACTGGATTGCTGGCTGCGGTACTGCTGGCAACCTCCTTGCAGTACTTGATCATTGCCAAACTGATTATCACGGACAGCCTGCTTTTTACCCTGAACGCGGCGGCATTGGCCTGCTTTTACCTGGGCTATATCAATCATCGGGGCGCTGCCCGGCGCTGGTATTTGTTAAGTTATCCTTGCCTGGGGCTGGCAGTCTTAACGAAGGGTCCGGTCGGCGTGCTTCTGCCGGGGCTGGTGATATTGATATTTTTAGCTTGGCGGAAAAGGTGGTCCGCGCTGCGGAAGATGCGGCTGGGCGTTGGGCTGCTGCTATTCTCGGCGGTGGCGCTGCCGTGGTATGGGCTGATGTATGCCCGGCACGGCCAGGCCTTTCTGGATACTTTTTTCGGGATTCATAATTTTTTACGGGCCACCGTCTCCGAGCATCCGCGCGATAACGTGATTTACTATTATCCTTTGTTGTTTGTGGCGAGCACGTTGCCGTGGACGGGCGTTTGTTTCGCCGGACTCGGGGAAGGATGGCGCCAATGCCGGAAATGGGACGATTTATCGTCGTTTTTACTGATCTGGGCCGGGGTTTTTGTGGTTTTTTACTCTTTGATGGCCACTAAATATCCGACCTATACTTTCCCCATACTATTTCCGGTTATCGTATTGACCGCCTGCTATCTGGAGAACCGCTGGGAGCAGAAAGACTTTCGCTTTGGCTGGCTCATGGGCGGCGGGCTCTTATTATGGTATGCTACGCTGGTATTCGTAGGGGGACGCTATTTAAACGGTGTATTGCTGGCGGTTTATGTAATTCTGAACGTCATCTGCTTATCAGCGATCATGTTTGGGTGCGGACGGTTCACCGGATCAAAGCGGTTCCTGCCGCTCGCCGCAGGGGTAATCGCCGGTTATCTGTTATTTGCGGCACTGGTGGTGCCGCCCTTTGGCAGCGACCGCTCCGGAAAAGAGTTGGCCCGGATGTTGGCCTCGTATGCCCATTATCAGATCGGCGCTTTTCAATTCTATAGCACAGCCGCGGTTTATTACGGCGGGCACCGGCTCACCATGCTGGAAACGGGCGCTGATATTCATCATTTCCGGCAGCATACCTTTAGCTGGTATGCGAAATATACAATGCCGGTCGCCACGGTACCGGAGTTTCTCGCCGGTCCGGGAAAACTCAAAATGATCATTGTAAAGCGTTCCGGGTGGCCGCGTTTCAAGGCGGAAACCAGCGGGGTCGCCTCATTGGAAAAGGTGGGGCAGAACGCCGAGTATCTTTTTTACCGCGTTCGGGCTATATAGGTTGAACCAGATTCCGCTTTGATTTCACTGGCATTCGGCTTCACGATGCAAACGTTTTAAAAGTCATCTGCATTGGGAAGCAAAATCTTGGGAAGAAATTTATTTCATCCTATCTATCAAGGCAGAAAGGTGAATCCAATGCGAATCTTGTTGGCCGAAGACGATCAGCGTCTGGGAAATCTCATCAAGCATCTGCTGGAAAACGAGAATCATCAAGTCGAGTGGGTGCAGCAAGGCGATGAGGTTTTTGATCTGGCTTATCAGACCGCTTTTGATGTGATCGTTTTGGACTGGATGATGCCTGGCGCGACCGGGCTGCAGGTTTGCGACCGCTTGCGCAAGAAGGGCTATCAAGGCGCGATCCTGATGTTAACCGCCCGCGATGCGGTGGATGACCGGGTTTTGGGCCTGGATGCCGGCGCGGACGATTATTTGGTGAAGCCGTTCGAGTTCGCCGAATTGAAGGCCCGGTTGCGCGCTTTGTCCAGGAGGGGACTGGCCCCTTTGCAGGAAGAGATCGTCAAAACGGAAGGCTTGATTTTAAACCGGACCACCCATAAGGTGCAACGGGGTGATCAAGAAATTCAGCTGACCAGCAGGGAATTTCAGATCCTGGACCTGCTGCTGCAAAATAGCGGCCGGGTGGTGCCGCGCGAAGTAATCATCGACCGGATTTGGGGTTGGGATACCGAAGTAACCTCAAACAACTTGGACGCTTATGTCCGGTTGCTCCGTAAAAAGCTGGATTTGCCGTTTTCTCAACCGTTGATCTCGAATGTCCGGGGTATCGGATATAAACTGGAGGTCCGGGATGTTTAAGAAGGTACTCCGAAAATTGACCCTCTTCAACTCGGCCTTAATGGGCGGGTTTCTGCTAGTCTTTATTGGAATTACTTTTGCCGGAATCGTTTGGGGCATCTATACCGAGGAGCAAAAAAACGTCTTGGGTTATGCCCAGGAAGAAGCGGAGGAAAACCTGGATCTCCTCAAAAATGAGTCTTATTTGCAGCCGGGGTTCAATCGTGTTGAGACCGGCGAGAACGAGATGATGTTTTTTTATGTGTATAATCATCGCGGGAGGTTAATCCGGTATGCCAATGCTCCGGCTGGATTGCTGGAGATAATTAAACAAAAAAGCCGGGCTGGCGCTATTCCAGAAGGCAAACCGACCGTGTTGATTCTGAAACGGATCCGGCCCAAAATCAAAGTGATGCTGACCGCCTTTACCATTCGTGAAGGGGGCAAGGTTTATGGGAAAATTTATGTGGGCAAAAATATCGCCGGATTATACCGGAATATTCAAAAATTGCTGTCCTATTTGGTCTTGATCACGCTGTTTTTTTTGGCTCTCACCGCGTTGCTCGGCTTTATTATGGCCCGGCGTTCGATCGCCCCGATCAAACGTTCCTATGAGAAACAACGGGAATTTTTAGCCGACGCCTCCCATGAATTACGGACTCCGTTAAGTATTTTGCTGGCCTCGGTGGAAACGATTCAAGGCGATCCCGCGAACCGGATGACGGAGTTTTCCGGGCAAGTGCTGGCCGATATGAAAGATGAGATTCGACAAATGACGAAAATCGTCACCGATCTTTTGACGCTGGCCCGCTCTGACGCCGCAGTGCTGAATTTGATGAAAGAGCAGTTTGATTTGGGATCAATCGCCGAGCAGGTGATTCGAACGATTACCCCGCTGGCGCGGGACAAGAGTATTGAGGTGCAACTTATTTTTCCGGAGTCCGTTACGGTTTACGCCGACCGGGAGCGGATTGCCCAATTGCTTTTAATCCTGGTTGACAATGCTGTCAAGTATACCCCCAATAACGGGCAGCTGCTACTGATGATCCGGCGCTTGGGAGGACGGGAAGGTTCCGGGGTGGAGATTGTCGTCCAAGACAACGGCATCGGAATTGCGCCGGAGGACCAAGAATTGATTTTCGAGCGGTTTTACCGGACCGATAAAGCCCGTTCCCGGGCGCTTGGCGGAAGCGGGTTGGGCCTGCCGATTGCCAAATGGATCGTGGAGCAACATGGCGGCACCATCAAAGTCACGAGCAAACTTGGGGAGGGAGCGCGTTTTACGGCGGTTTTGCCGATCTAAAGTATGAAAGTCCGTCGAATGCTTCGATTAAAGCAAGGGATTATCCCTTCAGACTAAGGTTTGTAGGTTTTTTTTATAGTGAGCATTAGGAATCTATCATCGGCACCGGGGTTTCGCCGGCGGAGGACCGCTTGGACCCGTAAAGTCCTGCGCGAAGATGCCGATGATCATATCGCAAGGGTTCGCAGCTCAAAGCAGAAATTCTCGAAAGGAAATCCCGCTTCGAAGTAGAATTCATCCGTAAATCATTGCTGCCGGGGAGGGATTGGTTTGTTGCCGAGGATACTTGGGGCCATGCTCGCGGGAGCGCTCCTTTTGACGGTGAACGTCCCGGCGGGCGCGTCAGCGTTCGCGGATGCCGATGCCACGGATATCGAAACCGCGATTCTCTCATCATTCCTGGAGTATCCCGAGCCAGGCCTGGCGCTGGCCGGATCGGCCGGTTACTATTCGGCGCTGGATAGAATCGCCAAACTGCAGTATTCCCAAGACGCAGAAGCCGAACTTGGAGTGGCAGAGCCGGACCAAGCCGGGGAAACGGCCCCGGACTCCGCCGAGTTGGCGCAGATCGTCCGCGCCAAGCTGAAACAGGAGCATATTATCGCCGTTCAGAGCCAGCCGGCGAAGCCCGTCAACCGGTTCGCCGATTTCACCACCGTTCCCGCGACTCCCAGCGCGGCCCGGTTCTTCAATACCATTTTTCCGTGGGCCTTCGGCGAAGCCAAAAGCAACGGACCGGAGTGGCTGACCCGGACCGAGCTGCGGCTGTCCCTGGACGGTACCTTAAAACCATTATACTCGCTTAATACCATCCAGCCGCTTTGGACCAACCAGCCCACCGATCTGCTCTTCTGGCAGAGCCGGGTCAGCGCCGACTCCACCGGCACCACGCCCACGCTCAATGTGGGGGCGGGTTATCGCAAGCTGTTGGACGGCCAGAGCCGGCTCCTCGGGGTCAACGGCTTTTACGATTATTCTTACGATACCGATCGCTCCCGGGCCGGAGTCGGGTTGGAATTTTTCGCCGGACAACTGGAGACCCGGCTCAACGGTTATTTTGTCCTGAATGGCGGCCTGCGGCGCCTGCCCGGCGATTCGTCCGGCCAGGGGAACGTGGCGGCCGGCTACGATCTGAAGATCGGCGGCCCCTTGCCGGAAATGCCTTGGCTGACGCTGTATGCCAGCAAACAGGTTTATTTTCACGAACGTTCCGCCGATGTAGCCACGCTGCAATTCCGGACCGGCTTGCGGCTCACCCCGCATTTCAGCGTCAAGCTCGGGTATGCCGTGAATCCGGTGGTGGAGTCGGTACTGTTCAACTACACCTTCGGACCGTCCAGCCTGCCTTCGTTGAAAACTTACCAACAGCAACAGGAAAACGCGGCGATGGGCGCGAAACTGCTGCAATCGGTGCAACGCGACAACACGATCCACATCGAAAAATGAAACGCCGGCGCGCCCGGAGCATTCGGCAAACGCTCTCCGCGTGAAGGCAAACCATCCTGTCCGCTTTTTTAAACCAATTCGAACCGGTTTCGCAAATATTTGAAGTTGCGTAAATGCCAATGAAACTCTATAATATTTCAAAGACTCTCGCACCTTCTTCATAAAAATCGTATATCTTCAAGGTGCCTAACGGCTTGATAGGGAAACCGGTGCGATTCCGGTACGGTCCCGCCACTGTAACAGGGGAATTCGTTGACAGCTATATCAGTTGAATTGAATTTCTAAAGCATCATGTTCCTAAGCTGGCCATGATGGAATAATGAAGAAATTTATTTCATCCCATATAGACCCACTGGGTAATTCCGGGAAGGGGTCAACGCGTCATGATCCTGAAGTCAGGAGACCTGCCTTGAAAAGATTGGAATCTGACCTACGGTCGATAGGGGGATGATGTCTCATGGCATGGTTATTCCGGCCTTTGACCCCATTCATCGGGTTAAAGGCCTTTTTTACTGTCCTCGCGCCATGGCGGCCCGGCTAGCGGCGGCGCCTCTCCTGCCATCTGGCCGGCATAGGGAGCCGGCAACCCAAAAAGCAAAGGGGGACTTTCATTGAAACGTTCGTTCTGGAGTTGGATCCCATTGACCCTCGCCATTGCGCTTTGCGGTTATCCCGTGGCCAGCGCGGCGACGGAGACCGATACATACGAGGAAGCAGAAGTGGTGGTTACCGCCAGCCGGGTACAGCAGCCGCAGGCACAGGCGCCGGGGACCACCGAAGTCATCACCAGGCAGGATATCGAGGCATCCGGTACGGAGCAGGGGAGCGTGGCCCAGGCGCTGTCCGCCAACGGTCAGCCCATCGCCCAATACAGCGGCACCGGCACGGCCAGCATCCGGCTGGACGGCGCCGATTCCCAGCAGACCCTGGTGATGGTCAACGGGGTTCCGGCCAATACCGGGACCCTGGGTATGGTTGACCTGAGCGCGTTCCCGGCCGCCAGCGTCGAGCGGATCGAGGTGACCCACGGGCCGCTCTCGGCGTTATACGGCGCAAATGCCCTAGGCGGCGTGGTCAATATCATCACCGATCTGACCGGAGAGCCGCAAAATCAGGTGTCGCTGGCGGGCGGCACCTTCGATACCGGCCGCTTCAACGTGACCACCATCCAGGAACGCTGGGGTTTTGCCATCGGCCGCAATATCACCGACGGTTCGCGCGCCCGCTCGGATCTGGCTGCCAACTATTTCACGGGCCAATACAATTTCTTTGAGGAAGAGGACAACTACCTTAAGTTATACCTCCAGGCCACTAGCAAGCAGATTGAGGTCCCGGGCTCAGTCGCCTATCCGGTATTTCAGGGGGAACAGTCGGACGACAGTTATACAGTCAACTTGAACGGCAAAAGCCAATTCCTCGCGGGCACTTGGGAATATAAACTTTATCATCAGTTTTGGGACGAGGACTATGATCAGCCCGCCTACGCCGGGGCGCCCTATTATCAACTGGAGGACCACGGCCGTTACCGTTCGAAAGTCCTGGGCAGCGACATCGCCGGGACTTACACCCTTGGGGAGCATGAGATTCTGGGCGGCCTGACCGTGAAACAAACCAAGTTCGAGAGCGACAAGGCCGGCGCTCATACCCAGGACGACTGGGCGTTTTTCGCCCAGGACACTTACAGGCCGATCCCGGGCCTGAGCCTCATCGGCGGACTGCGCCAGGACCACAGCTCGCAATTCGGCTCCGAGCTCTCGCCCCGGGTGAGCCTCGTCCAACAGGTCGGCGACGCGCTGACGCTGAAATATGGTTATGGGGAGGCCTACCGGGTCCCGACCATCAACGATCTGTATTGGGATCAGGTCGGCATGTACAGCAATCCCGATCTCCGGCCGGAGCGGGGCCGGCGCTTCGACATCAGCGCCGAATACCGGCAAGGCGTCTCGACCTGGACGGTCAATCTCTTTCGGAACCGCCTCCGGGACGGGATCCAATGGACGCCCGTGGATCTGTCGAACCCCTTGGGAAATTGGTTGGTCGACAATGTTGCCCGTTCCAAGGTCAATGGGGTTACGATCGGCTGGAAGGGGACCTGGCAACTGCTCACCGGCTGGGTCAATTACCATTGGCTGGACCGGGAAGATGACGCCTATGGCACCGGGAATTATCAAGCCGGCAACTTTTTTGGCAAAAACCAGGTGGATTTGGGCTTGACCCTAGGGGATCCCAAGGCTAACCTGAATTTGAACTGGAAGTTCGTTCGCAACCGGACGTGGTCCGGTTCGGAGCTGTCCGGTTACAACGTGGGCGATCTGAATTTCCGATACCGCTTTACCCCTTCATTCGCCATGAGCCTGGGCATTGCCAATCTGACCGACCAGGAGTACGCCGTGTACAGCGGTTACCCCATGCCGGGCCGGGCCGGATTGCTGACTGCGAAGTATTCTTTTTGAGCTGAGGATGGAAAACAGGGGATGGGATTGCGGATGAGACGAGAGTGCCTTCGTAAATTAATGGTGCGGATCTTTTCCGGCCTGCTCCTGCTGGGGGCCGCGCTTTGTGCCGGCCCGGCCGGAGCGGACGGGCCGGAGCGGTTGCCATTGCGCTATAGCCACGGCTTCGCAGTGACTTATCTGGCCGACGGATTCAAGCGAGTCCGGGACGGCGCGGGCCGGACGTTGATCCTGGCGCCGCGGGGCCGGCAGGTGCCGGCCGCGCTCCGCCGCTACCCGGTCATCCCCGTTCCGTTGCGGCGGGCGGTTTTCGCCTCGCCGACCCAGGTCTGTTTGTTGCGGCCTTTTCAGGACCCGGCGCTCTGGCGAAGCCTCGCCGGCGTGACCAGTCCGTCCGAGGAATGGTATCTGGACCCGGTCAAAGAAGGATTGAAGGCCGGAACCATCGCCTATCTCGGGGACAGTTACAACCCCGATTACGAGCGGCTGCGGGCGCTACGGCCGGAGGTGGTGTTCGTCTATGGCGGCCCCTACGGGCAGGAGCGGTTGATGAAAAACCTGAAGACGATGGGGATCCCCTATGCGGTGGACAACGACTATTTGGAAGCGGACGTGCTGGGCCGGATGGAATGGTTGAAATTCCTGGCGGTTTTTTATGATAAAGAGCGGGCGGCCGCGGCCTATTTTGACGCCGCCGCGGCGCGGGCGGAAGCCACGGCCGCCCGGGTCCGGTCGGGACCGCGCGTCAAGGTCCTCTGGGGCCTGCTCTACGACGGCAAAGCCTACCTGCCCGCCGCCGATTCCTATGTCGCCCGGATGATCGGGATGGCGGGCGGGGAGTATCTGGGGCCCAAAACAGCCGGAACCGGCGGGGGAAACATCGGCGTCAGCCTGGAAGAATTCTACTATCTGGCCGGACAGGCCGATCTGCTGGTCAGCGCCACTTTCCCCTCGGCCACTCCGACCTTGGCGGCCTGGTTGCGGAACGCCCCGGTCCTGCAAACGGTACCGGCGGTCCGCGCGGGCCGGGTCTGGTGCCTGCAGCCGTGGTACAATCAATGGCTGGACCGGAGCGACGAATTGGTGGCCGATCTGGCGGCGCTGACCCATCCGGGGCACTTCCGGAACCAGCGGGTGCGCCATTTCTACCGCCTGCCGTAACGGCGGCTTTTCGGGAGTGGGACGATGCGACAAAATCATTACGGATACCTTTGTTTAATCATCATGGGCTTGCTGGCGGCGCTGACTTTTCTGCTCAATGTCAGCCTGGGTTCGGTCCGGATCCCCTTGGCCGAGGGCCTGTCGGCGCTTTGGGAGCCGAGGGATTCGGGGGCCTTTGCCGCGATCATCCGGGATATCCGCCTGCCGCGGGCGCTGGCGGCGGCGAGCGGCGGCGCGGCTTTGGCCGTCACCGGACTGCTGCTGCAGGTCCTTTTTCAAAACCCGATCGTGGATTCGTTCATTCTGGGAGTCTCCTCCGGCGCCAGCCTGCTGGTGGGAGTGGTGCTCCTGGCCGGGACGGCTTTCGGCATTCAGGCCGCGCCGCCGCAACTTTTGGTCGGCGCGGCCTTCCTCGGCGCCATGGCGGTGATGCTCCTGGTCCTGGGGCTGGCCCGCCGGGTTAAGAGCGTGGTCACCCTGCTGGTGGCGGGACTGATGGTTGGCTACTTATGCAGCGGCATCACTAGCGGTCTGGTGGTGCTGGCCCAAAGAGAACAGTTGCGCAACTTCATCCTGTGGGGGTTGGGCAGTTTCTCCGGTTACACCATGGGCGAAGCGCTGTTTTTGACCGGACTCGTGCTGCCGCTGGCGGGAGCCGCCTGCTTTTTGGCCAAACCGTTGAATGCCTTGCTGTTGGGAGAGAAGTACGCCCGGAGCGGCGGCGCTCCCATGAATGCCTTGCGATGCTCGATCATCTTGATCACCAGCCTCTTGGGGGGAGCAGTCACCGCGTTCAGCGGGCCGATCGCCTTTATCGGCCTGGCAGTGCCGCATCTGGCGCGGATCATCTGGCGGACTTCGGATAACCGGATGTTGATTCCGGCCTGTTTTTTGCTGGGCGGGGCGGTCGCGGGCAGCTGCGACCTCTTGGCGCGCTTGCTGTTTGCCCCGGTGGAACTGCCGATCAGCGCGGTCACTTCCTTCTTCGGCGCGCCGCTGGTCATCGGATTGTTGCTGAAAAGGAGCAGGGTGGCATGAGCGTTTTGGAGACCCGCGGGTTAAGCGCGGGTTATGGCAAGAAAGTCATCGCCGCCGCCGTAAACATCGCCGCCCGGCGCGGCCAGATGGTAGCGTTATTGGGCCCGAACGGAACCGGCAAGACGACGCTGCTGGCCACGCTCGCCGGATTGCTGCGGCCGCTGGCCGGGACGGTCCTGGTCAACGGCAGGGATTTCGCTAGTTACTCCCGGCTAGAGATGGCCCGCCAAGTGGCGGTGGTTCTGACCGACCGCATCGAGCCGGGGCTGCTGACCGCGTACGATGTCGTCGCCAGCGGCCGCTATCCGCATACCGACCTTTTTCAGCGTTTGGGCCCCGCCGACCGGCAACAGATCCGGCGGACCATGGCTTGGGTCAGCGTTGAGAGCCTCACCGACCGGCCTTTCGGCCAGTTGAGCGACGGGGAGAAGCAAAAGGTTCTGCTGGCGCGGGCGCTGGTCCAGGAACCGCAACTGATCCTGCTGGATGAACCGACCGGATTTCTCGACCCGCGCAACCGGATGGAGTTCATGAGTTTACTGGCCCGCCTGACCCGCGAGCGGGGATTGACCGTGCTGCTCTCCTTGCACGATGTGGAGCTGGCCCTCAAATATTGCCAATGGGTCCTGCTGATCCGGGACGGCCGAATCATGGCCGAGGGCCTGGCCGAGCTGGTCCTCACCGCGGCCAACCTTCGCCGGCTTTACGGATTGGCCGGAACGGACTATAATGAGCTGCTCGGCACCTGGGAGATGGCCAACGACCGTCCGCCGGAACTGTTTGTGGTCGGCGGCGGGGGGAGCGGTACCGCGCTGTACCGGCTGTTGACCAAGTACGGCTACGGCCTCGGCAGCGGCGTGCTTCACCGCAACGACCTCGATTATCAAGCGGGCCGCTCCATGGGGATTCGCTTGATCGCCGAGGAACCGTTTGAGCCGATCGGCGCGGCGGCGCTGGCCGCAGCCCGGACCGAGCTTGCCTCAGCTAAGGCGGTCCTGGACGCGGGTTTTCCGGTCGGCTCGGCCAACCGGCCCAATCTCGACCTGATTCGGGATAGCCTGCACAGCGGCAAAAAGGTTTTTTCACTGCGGCCCGCCCCGGAAAGCGAAGGACTGTACGGCGCTCCGGCGGCGGCGATCAGCCACTGCGGGGATCTGCTTGAGCTGGTGGAGCGTTTGAATAAATTCCGCGATGAAATGGGCGAATGACGATTGTTGCTGGAAAAGACCCCGGCCGGGGATCTTCTCAAAGAAGAGAATAAAGCATTGTTTCTGCTGTTTCAGGGCCAACGCAACGTCCTGAGCAGTTCGCCGTGGAACGGCGGCTACCGGGAGGATCTGCGGGTCGCCTTCAATTATGACGAGAAACCGGCGGACGGTTATTGCCGGCTGCGCGCCGCCACTTATCAGGAACACCTGCGCCTGATCGCGGCCGAGCTGGGATTGGATCCCGCCCGGGCCACCGGCCTCAGCACCGCCGCCTCCATGCGCAATGCGGCGATGGCGGTGGAGACTCACGGCCGGCTCAGCGTGGCGGCGATCGTGACCGCGGGCGTGGCGGTCAACGGCGGCCGGGCCGGCGATCCGGCCGCTTACGAGGAACAGCGGCTATTCCCGGTGAAGCCCGGGACCATCAATATCCTGCTGGAGATCGACGCCGCCCTGCCGCCGGCCGCCATGGCCGGAGCGCTGATCACCGCCACCGAGGCCAAGGTCGCGGCGCTGCAGGAACTGCTGGCGGGCAGCAACTACTCGACCGGGCTGGCCACCGGTTCTGGAACCGACGGTGCGATCCTGGTCAGCCATCCGGAGGCGCCCCTCCGCTTGACCGATCCGGGCAAACATTCCAAGCTGGGGGAGCTCATCGGCCGGGCGGTGCTCGGCGCGGTGAAAGAAGCCCTGGCCCGGGAGAGCGACCTGACGCCCGAGAGCCAGCACAGCGTCTTGCAACGGTTCAAACGGTATGGAATGGATGAAGAGTGGCTCTGGCGCCAATATCAAAAAACAGCGCGGTCTAAAACCGGGACCGGTTCCGGACTGTCCAAGGCCGGTTTCTCCCAGGCCTTGAAACATTTGGACCGTCGCGGGGACTGGGTCGCCGCGGCTTCCCTATACATTCATCTCATGGACCAGTACGCCTGGGGAATGTTGCACGAAACCGAAACATCGGCGGCTGCGGCGGCGCTGCTGGACGGCCTGGGACGGGAGTGGGGGAGCGAAAGCGGGGCGGGCATTCCGGAACCCGGACCCTGCGACCATACGATTCAAGCGTTGCGGTACGCCTTTGCCCAAACATTGCTGGCCGGAATCGCCGGAACATCCGCTGCAAAAACCCGCCCCGGGGCGGGTTGATTCGGAAGAAGGTCTTTCCTTCAGGCTCGTTCTGCGGATCCGGATTCCATCGCCATCCGGTAGAGCCGCGCTTCCCACGGCCGCAGCGGCAGGACCGCGCCGCAGTTTTCCGCCTCCGGATAATTGGCCAGCAACAGTTCCCGCCGGGAATGACGCAGTTCATCCGGGAGCGCGACCGTTTGCGGCTGGTCGGAGAAGTTCAGCAGCACCCAAAACCGTTCCCCGTCCAGGGTCCGCAGGTACGAATAGATGAAGGGATCCGCCTCGTCAAGGCAGCGGTAGTCGCCATAGACCAGCGCCGGGGTTTGCTTGCGCAACCGGAGCAGCTTGCGGTAATAATGCAGCACCGAGCCGGGATCGGCCTCGGCGGCGGCCGCATTGATGGCCGGATAGTTGGGGTTCACCTTGATCCAGGGCTCGCCCGAAGTAAAGCCGGCCTGGGGGCTGTCATCCCACTGCAGCGGCGTTCGGCTGTTATCGCGGCATTTGGGCCGCAACCCGGCCAAAACGGTTTGGGGATCCCGGCCCGCGGCCACCTGCTCGGCGTACCGGTTCAGCATCTCGATATCCCGGTAATCGTCGATGGTCTCGAAACAGACATTGGTCATGCCCAGTTCTTCCCCTTGATAGATGTAGGGGGTGCCGGGCAGCGTCAGCGTCAAGGTCGCCAGCAGTTTGGCGGATTCGACCCGGTACTGCCGGTCATTGCCGAAGCGGGAGACCTGGCGCGGCTGATCGTGATTGTTCAAGTAGATGCTGTTCCAGCCCTTGCCCTCCTTCAGGCCATGATACCATTTGCCCCAGATCGCTTTGAGAAGCGGCAGATCCAGTTGGGCGGGGGTATCCACGATCTCAAAATGGAAGACCATATTCAATTCGCGGCGGTCGGCTCCGGTATAGAGGACGCCGTGTTCCGGCGCGACAAAGCCGGTCTCCCCGACCGTCATGATATCGTAGCGGCTCAGAACCTCCCGATGCATCTCCTGCAAATACGGGTGGATTCCCGGCTGGTTGGCGTAAAGCGGCCCGCCGAAGACAGACGGTTGATCCGCGGGCGGCGCGTCGGGCAATCCGGCCGGTTTGGCCAGAAAATTGATGACATCCATCCGGAAGCCGTCGATTCCCTTGTCCAGCCACCAGCGCATCATCCGGTAGATCTCCCTCCGGACCTCGGGATTTTCCCAGTTCAAGTCGGGTTGTTTCTTGGAAAAGAGGTGCAGGTAATACTCGCCGGTCGTTTCATCCCATTCCCAGGCCGACTGGGTGAAAAAAGAGCGCCAGTTGTTCGGTTCCCGGCCGTTCCGGGCCGGCCGCCAGATATAGTAATCCCGCTTGGGATTGTCCCGGGAAGAACGGGACTCGCGGAACCAGGGATGTTCGTCCGAAGTATGGTTGACCACCAGATCCATCACCAGCCTGAGGCCGCGGCGATGGGCCTCCGCCAGCAATTCGTCGAAATCGGCCATGGTGCCGAAGTCGTCCATGATCTGATAGTAATTGGAAATATCGTAGCCGTTGTCGTCGTTCGGCGATTGATAGACCGGGTTCAGCCAGATAACATCGACTCCCAGTTCCTTGATATAATCCAGTTTCCGGATAATGCCCCGCAGATCGCCGATTCCGTCCCCGTTGGCATCCAGAAAGCTGCGGGGATAGACTTGATAAACGACTGCTTCTTTCCACCAGTTTCGTTCCATGGCAAGCTCCTTTGGAGGATTCATCCGTTGCAAGGCTGCGCCCCGCCTTTCCGGCGGAAAGGGCGTTTTTTTTTGCAACCGGCAGCGGTTGCGGAAATCATAATCTCATTGTAGTAAGGGATTTCCAAAAATGCAACAAAATTTTCCTTGTACCGCTTTTTGGGACATGGGGCGAGGGGGAAACGGGACAAATATTTGGCGCGCCGAGAGGAGAATCACCGCAACCGGCGAACTTCTCCTATAACATAGGACATCCAACCGTAATCAAGAGGGTACAAGTACAATGAGTGAGAGCTTGCAACCGCATATCCGCTGCAGCGCAAGGGATGCCGCGCCCTATGCCTTGTTGCCCGGCGATCCGGGGCGGGGTCGGACGAATCGGCCAATTCCTCGAAGGGGTCCGGGAAATCGCGTCGAATCGCGAGTTTACCACGATTACCGGGTCCTATCGCGGAGTGAAAGTCATGGCGACTTCCACCGGGATCGGCGGGGCCTCGCTCGGTATCGCCGTGGAAGAGCTGCGGCGCATCGGCGTGACCACGCTCATCCGGATCGGCAGTTGCGGCGCTCTCCAAAACGATCTGCGGGTGGGCGATCTGATCATCCCGTCCGGCGCGGTGCGCAATGAGGGGACTTCCGACGCTTACATCGCCCGGGATTATCCGGCGCTCCCCGATCCGCTGCTGCTGACCGGCTTGCTTCAGACCGCAAGGCGCTTGGGCTATCCTTTCCAGTGCGGCTTGGTCCGCAGTCATGACAGTTTTTATACCGACCGGGAGGCGGCGATCGATCGCTACTGGGCGGAGCGGGGCATCCTGGCCTCGGATATGGAAAGCGCGCCGCTGATGGTGATTGGCGGGTTGCGGAAGCTGAGAACCGCGTCGCTCCTGAATGTGGTGGTCGAGGCCGAGGGCAGTCTGGAAAACGGCATTAACCAATATGTGGACGGCCGGGACGCCGCGGCGCTCGGCGAAGAACGGGAGATCCGGCTGGCGCTGGAGACCATCTTTTCACTGTTGCAGGAATGATTCCAGTTGCCGGTCGCGAAGACCCGGAGGATAACTGAAAAATTGGCGAGGGGGAGAATCAGGATGGCGAAAAAAGGAATGTGGTCGTTCAAGTTTTCAACGGCTTCGCTGGTGCTGATCCCGGCGGCGGTGGGGATCAACTACATCGGCAAGTCGTTTGCGGCGGCGCTAAAACTGCCGCTGTGGCTGGACGCCATCGGAACAGTTCTGGCGAGCATGTTGGCGGGGCCGATCATCGGCGGTTTATGCGGGGCCATCAATAACATCATTTACGGCCTGACCATGGACCCGGTCTCATTTGTCTACGCCATCACCAGCGTGGCCATTGGCGTCGTGGTCGGGATCATGGCCTACCGGGGCTGGGTCGCCAGCTTCTGGAAGGCCTTCTGGGTGGGCGCGTTGATCGCCGCCGTGGCGGCCGTGGTGTCCACGCCGATCAATATCGCTTTCTGGAAGGGCCAGACCGGCAATGTCTGGGGCGATGCGCTCTATGCGGTGCTGATCGCCCATAAGAATCCGGTGTGGCTGGCTTCGTTCCTCGATGAACTGGTGGTGGACATTCCGGACAAGATCGCCACGGTGATCATCAGTTTCGGAATCTTCAAAGGGCTCCCCAAAAAACTGACGGTCCTTTACAGCAACGACAATCGAACCGAGACCCTGTAAGAGAAGAGCAAACTGGAGATGAGCGAGACTGCCGCGGCAGTCTTCTCTTTTATTCCGGTTTGGGAGCAGTGCGCAATCATTCGTTAGATTTCCTTATGGACGGTGGTCGTTTTGGAATTTAAAAGTCTCTACCAGCCCAAGGATACGTTCATCCACCGGCTCGACCCCATCAGCAAACTGTTTTACATCGGCGCGGCCATCGCCGTTCCGTTGCTCCTTCCTTCGCTGGAGGTGGCGCTGGTCTGCCTGGCGGTCAGCGCCGGGTTGTTGCGCGGCGGCCGGGTTTTCCGGAAGGTGCTGCCGTTGATCGGCTTCAGTCTGGTCGTGCTGCTCTCCATCATCGTTATCCAGGGTTTGTTCATGGCGGAAAATCGCATCCCGCTCTTTCGCGTCGGTCCGCTCATCTTTTACAGGGAAGGGCTGACGCTGGCGTTCGGGCTTTGCCTGCGGGTCGTCAATATTCTGGCGGCTTTCGCCATTCTGGTGCTGACCACCAAGCCTTCGGATCTCATTGAAAGCCTGGTCCGGAAGGGGCTGTCGCCCAAGATCGGCTATGTCCTGAGTTCGGTCCTGCAGATCATTCCGCAGATGGCCGGGGCCATGGAGACGGTGATGGATGCCCAGCGTTCGCGGGGCATGGAAACCGAGGGGAGACTCAGTACCCGCCTGAAGGCATTCATCCCTTTGATCGGACCGGTGGTCATGAATTCCCTGATCAATACCAAAGAACGGGCGATGGCGCTGGAGGTGCGGGGGTTTAATTCCCGGGTCCCCAAAACCTTTTTGACCGAGGCTCCCCAAACCCCCTGCGGAACGGTCATTCAATGGAGCCTGGCCGGCATGGTGCTGTTGGCGCTGATCTGGAGGTTGATAGGTTGATGGCCAAGATCGTAGTGGAGAATCTGAAATACCGGTATCCCTTGACCGAGGAACTGGCGCTGCAGGGAATCTCTTTTACCATTGATAGCGGGGAGTTTATCGGGGTCATCGGTCCCAATTCCGCCGGGAAATCAACGCTCTGTCAGGCTTTGGTCGGTCTGGTGCCCCAATTTTATCACGGCGCCTACGGCGGCCGGGTAATGGTGGCCGGCCTGGATGCCGCCAAAACGGAGCTGAGCGAGATGGCGATGCGGATCGGCATCGTCTTTCAAAACCCCTTTACCCAGATGACCGGTTCCCGAATGACCGTGTACGAGGAGATCGCTTTCGGCCTGGAAAATCTGGGTCTGGAACGCGCCGAGATGAAGGCCCGGATCGATTGGGCCCTGCAGCTGTTGGATATCGAAGCGTGCCGGGAACGCAACCCTTTTGACCTCTCCGGCGGGCAGATGCAGCGCTTGGCGCTCGCCAGCATCATTGCCATGCGGCCGGAGATCATCGTCCTGGATGAGCCCACTTCGCAGTTGGATCCGCAAGGCTCGGAAGAGGTTTTCCAGGCGGTGCAGAGCTTGTGTCAAGAGGGTTTGACGATTATCATGGCCGAACATAAGATGGAGAAGATCGCCAAATACGCGAACCGGATCTTCCTGCTGCACCAGGGGGAACTGGTGGCCGCGGATACCCCCGCCAAGGTCTTTTCCCGGCCGGACCTGGAAAGCTACGGAGTCAACGCGCCCGCCTTCACCCGGATCTGCAAGGGGCTGCATATCACCGACCCGCGTACGGGCCTATACCCGGTGACGCTGGAAGAAGCTTACGCGACGGTGGTGAAGGGCCATGAATAAGATCGAAGTGACCGGTCTTCATTTTTCGTACGGCGCCGAGGCGGTCCTGCGAGGAATCACGCTCAGCTTCGATACCACTCCCACTGCCATCATCGGCCAAAACGGCGCCGGCAAGACCACCTTTGTCAAACTGCTGAAAGGGCTGCTCAAACCGGGAGCGGGCTCGGTCGTCATCAACGGCAGCGATACCCGCGAGACTACGGTGGCCCAATTGGCCCGGCAGATCGGTCTGGTTTTTCAGAATCCCAACGATCAAATCTTTAAGAACACGGTCATCGATGAAGTGATGTTCGGTCCCTTGAATATCGGCCAGTCCGCGGCCGACGCCCGGCGGAATTCGCTGCAGGCCCTGGAGATGGTGGGGCTGAGCGGCAACCTGACCGCTCACCCCTATGATCTGAGCTTATCCGAGCGCAAGCTGGTGAGCATTGCGGCGGTCGTGGCCATGCAAAATGGGATCATCATCCTGGACGAGCCGACCATTGCCCAGGATTATGCCGGCAAGGAAAGGATCCGGCGGATCATCCGCGACCTGCGCGCTCAGGGCCGGCTGATCATTACGATCATTCACGACATGGATTTCGTGGCCGAGACGTTCGAGCGGGTGATCGTCTTCCAAGACGGCAAAGTGATTCTGGACGGCGACGCCCGGACCGTTTTCGGAGCGACGGATCTGCTCTACCGGGCCAAGCTGGAACCGCCGCACGTGACCCAGCTCTGCAAGCGGCTGGGCTACCGGGAAACCTTTTTAACAGTCGAGGAGTTCATCGCCTATCAACAGCGGGAAGTGAAAAAGTAAAAAAACGCCAGCGGGCGTTTTTTACTTTATAACAAATGGATTCGGGTTTAGGGGTACAAGTACTCATCCCGCGGCGGGTCCACTTTATAAACGGTCGTGGCCGTAAAATAGGGATAGATTTTTTCGGGAGTCACCATGCTGATGATGGGGTCGATCGATTGTAGCTTGGGGTCGAAGGGCAGCAGTTGCAGGGTGCCTTCCACGCCCACCCATTCCTCGGCCTGAAACGACGCCGGTCCGGGCAGCTTGACCCGGACTCCGGCGGCCAGGCCGTCGGCTGCGCAACAAGTAATGATCATCCGGTACAACACAATCTCATCCGGTTTTAGCAAAGGTGAGCGCAAGACTTTGCCGATCAGCCGGATCCTGGAACGGAGCAACTTCTGGCGCGGCGCTTTCAAGGTGTCGAAGATAATATCGCCGATCTCCAGCTGCGTATATTCGGTCGCGGCCCCGGCGGCGACGGCCGGCGTGGCAGCGGCTCCGGCGGCGGGTTGATCCGAGAGCGAATAGGACGCCGCCCCGTTTGAAAGCTGGGCGGTTCCCGAAGACGACAGCTTCCAGCCGGAATCGCCCGCCGGCGGCTGGGACGCTGGGAGGGGGGGAGCGGAATTGCCTGAGTAGGATAAGGACTGGGGCGCGATCAGCAGCGACATTAAGACCGGTACAAACAGCAGATAACTGCTGGGCGCGACCCCTTCCCGGTGGTGGTGTCCGCAATGCGCCTCATGGCCGGAGCCGCCCGCCGGATGTCGGCTGTTCCGTTCGGCGGCGATCCGGGCCAGATTATACAGGATCATGGCGCCGAGGATTACTAAGGTGATGACCGTCAGGAACGAGAGCCGGGGATTGATGAATTTCCGAATGGTCCCAGTCCGTAACAGAAAGAACAGGAAGATAAAGTAACCGCTCAATACGATCGTGGTAAAATAGGTTTTATAACGATTCATTCCTTAAAACCTCCCTTGGAAGAAACGACCGGCGCCACTCAGATTCAGCAGCAGGCAGAGCAGGAAGACCAGAACGGCGCAGCAGCCGAAGATGAAAACGAGCGCTTTGGGCCGAAAACTCTTCACCAGCAGCAAGGTGTTCTTGATATCCAGCATCTGGCCGAAGACCATGAAAGCCATCACGCTGCCCAACGGAAAATGATAGGTAAACGAGCGGGCCACAAAGGCGTCGGCCTCGGCGCAGAGTGAGAGGCTTAGCGCCAGCAGCATCATGGTCAAAATCGATAAGGCCGGATTTTGGGTCAGGGCCAGCAAGGCCGTTTTGGGGAGGGCCACCTGGATGGTGGCAGCCAAAAACGCGCCGATGATCAAGAACTTGCCGACTTCCAGAAATTCCTCGTTGGCATGTTCAAAGACGGCGCCGATGACGCTTTGGCGGCGCGGTCCGTGGTGCTCGTGGGAATGGCCGCAACCACAGGAGCACGAGTGTGCTTCCGGTTCGGCTGCTGCGGCGGCGCTCTCCATGGCCGCCAACGTTGGCTGGTTTAGGATATCGGAGAGATTCGGCAGAAACTCGCTGACCAGCCAGGCGACGATGATTCCGATGCCGATGGCCATGCCCAGCCGGATCAGTGTCACCGACAAGCTATAACCGAAGGCGGTCGCGGTCGCCCAGACGGTAATCGGATTGACCAGCGGCGCGGTGACCATAAAGGCGATCGCCATATAGGGAGGAACCTTCTTGAGCAACAGCCGCCTGGCCACCGGAATCACCCCGCAATCGCAGACCGGGAAGAGGAAGCCGGCGCCGATCGCCATCAGGATCCCGGGCAGCCGGCCGGTCTTGGCCAGCTTCTGCTCGATCATCTCCACGGTGATCAGCTTTTGCATCAGCGCCGAAGCGAAGACGGCAATCAATACGAAAGGCAAAGCCTGGATAATGATGCTGATGAAGACGGTGGAAAGCTGCGGCAATTTGTTCAGGATGGACGGCGGAATGGTCACGCCGCCGAGCACCACCACAGTAAAGGTGAACGCAAATAAGAAGATGGACAGCCCGAGTTTGAACGGAGCTTTCATCCGAATCCCACCTTATCATTTTAAAATGTCCACAATGGACATTCATTTTTTATGAATTTTGCCAGCGGAAAACCGTGGCCGCGGACATCAAACGTCCCGACACCGGATTGCAAAAGCTGCGGCGGCACTCGAAGGTGCCTGGCGACCGCAAAATCGCTTTCGCAAAATGGATCGGGATTTATGACGCAAGGGTGGGCAACGCAGAAATCCGGGGCGGGGCCCGGCGCGGGAAGGAGTACCGCGGTTTCCGGCGGAAGAGCCAAGGCCGGCGGGTGAGGCTCAATGGGGCAATCAGCGGCAAAACAGTGATTTGAAAGGAGAGAACCGCGATGGCGCCATTTTGCAAGATTTGGCATGCCAAACAATGGCCATTCTCTTCATCTCCGGAATGGAGGAAAAAATGGGCGCTCAGAAAGAGCAGGGCGATGATAAAAAGAACCCCCAGAATTTGGCGCGTTTTTTGATTCATCATTGTAAAGGGGCGGTTCAGGAACTTTCAGCTGGATGGGCTGGAATGCACGACCGCGGCTGAAAGCCATCCTCCTCCATTTCCTCTGCGGTAAAGTTGGATCATGGAATTGTATTCGGCAAGGATATGAAAATACCTTTTTCAAGTCCGCATGCCGGTATCCTGCTATGTTTGACGCCGGTTCAATCCGGGAAAGTGCGGTTTTCTGGGGGAATTGGGTCGAGCGGAGGAAAGGGATGTTCCCGGAACCTTGCTGGCTAAACTTTCCTATCCTAAACCATTGAAAATTCGGGAAAATAAGCTTCATCAAGCTTACAGAATGGAGTGGTTTTTTTGGATAGATTCGCATTGGTCCTGGTGATCATCGGCGCCTTAAACTGGCTTTTGGTGGGGTTGTTCAAGTATGATCTGGTCGCGGCGGTCTTTGGCGGCCAGGCTTCGTTGTGGAGCCGGATCATCTATTCGTTGGTGGGAATCGCCGGCCTTTACAGCATCAGCTTCTTATTCCGCGAAAAGGTGCCCAACGCCGACGAAGAAGAAAAGTAAGCCTTTTCTCCAGAGGGTGTCGACGACACCCTCTTTTCTTTGGCTCAAAATGCCTGGTTTTTTGCATATATTATCAGAGCGCCGTTTCGCAGCCTGTCCATTGGAAACAGATTTTTTGCAATTTTGATGGGCGGCTGCAACTTTTGGACTGTTCGGACGTTTAAGAATGATGTATCGGACCCCGTTCTGAAAGGAGGAGCTTGATGAATATTGCTTTTTTCTTAATTCCCAAGAACGAAGTGGTCTACTTACCGATTAAATGCACGATGCGCCAGGCGTTGGAGAAGATGGAATATCATCGGTATACCGCCATTCCCCTGATTGACGAGAATGGGAAGTATGCGGGAACGTTGACCGAGGGCGATTTGCTCTGGAAGATGAAGAACAGCCCCGGGCTGACGTTTGAGGGAACGGAAAAAATTATGCTGCGGGAGGTGCCGCGCCGCACCCAGAATGCCCCGGTCCGGATCAACGCCGAGATTGAAGATCTGCTTTCCCTGGCCATGGTGCAGAATTTTGTGCCGGTCGTCGATGATCACGACATCTTTATCGGGATCATCCGCCGCCGTGAGATCATCGAGTATTACGCGGGCGTTTCGCCGGCCGCCAACGGCAAAATACCGTTGCGGATGATGCCATCCGGCGCCACGCTCTGTCCCAAATCCGTATAACCGTTAGCCAATCATGAAGCCGTGAGGACCCAAGTCACGGCTTTTTTTATTTCCGGCGCACCACTCCTTCGGGTGAGCCGCGGCGCGCCGCCCCGGCGGTCGGAGCGACGCACCCGGATGTCCGGGAATTATTCCGGAACGTCCGGCCGGCTTTCCCAAGCCGGGGATGAACTCTGCCGCGGCCCGGGAATGCTTTCCCGGGTCCGGGACCGATACACCCAAGACCCAGGCGGGCTTTTCCGGGCGTGGGATCAGCATGGCGGAGTCCGGGAGCAACTTTCCCAAGCCGGGGACGAATTCTGCCACGGCCCGGGAATGCTTTCCCGGGTCCGGGACGGGTTGCCGGGAGCGGATGGCGGAACGGCTTCAGCGGATCGCCGGCTTTTTGGGGGAAGCGGCGCAAAGAGTCGGGACATCCGGCAGGAAAAATGATGAGCGTGGGGAAGTATGGTAGGATGGGCGGACCGAAGCCGCGTCCGAGAAGAACGGGAGGTATTGATGGAAAACCCGCTTCCCAGAGAAGTCTACCTGAAACGTACTCACCTGCGCCAGCCGGATGTGCGGGGCGATTATTTCCGCGACCAGACGGCGATCATTCATTCCATGCCTTTCCGGCGGCTCAAGCACAAGACCCAGGTTTTCTTCGCGCCGGAGAATGATCATGTCTGTACCCGGATCGAGCACGTGATGCATGTCGCCACCATCGCCGCCACCATCTGCAAGGGCCTGAATTCCAGCGGCTGGAACCTCGATGCCGAGCTGGCCTACGCCACGGGACTCGGCCATGACTTGGGCCACGCGCCGTTCGGCCACTCCGGCGAGGAGATCCTCAATCAGAAACTGCAGGGGATCGCTTCTTTCATTCACGAGGTCAACGGCTACCGGGTGGTGGAGCACCTGGCCAACGGCGGCCGGGGCTTGAATCTGACCTACGGGGTGAAGGACGGGATCATCAACCATAATGGCGAGCAATTCGAACAGTATCTGCGGCCGGTGCCCCACGAGAACCGGCTGGAAGCGATGCGCGACCGCAATTCGCTGCCCAGTTCCTATGAGGGATGCATCGTCCGCTTCGCCGACAAAATCGCCTACCTGGGCCGGGACATCGAGGACGCCAAAATCGCCGGCTTCATCCGGACCGCGGATATCCCGGAGCAGATCCTGAAAGAATTGGGCACCACCAACGGGGAGATCATCAACAGCCTGGTGATCGATGTCATCGAAAGCTCGCGCCGCCAGGGAGCGATCTGTTTTTCCGATGAAAAATTCGAAGTGGTGGAACGGCTGATCGAGTTCAACCGCAAATATATTTACAATCATCCCAAAATCGAGGCCTATAAAGTATTCGGCCAGCGGATCATCGCCGCGCTCTTCGATTATTTGATGGAATCGTACCGGAAATACGGTCGGGATTACCCGAAATACTCCGAAGGCTCCAAATTGGAGCGGGCCTTCGGCAAGCATTTGGAAGAGATGGACCAGTTTTACCAGCGGACCGGAGCGCCGCCGGAGTTGATGGTCACCGATTACGTGGCGGGGATGACGGATCTTTATGCCTTGGAGTGCATGAAGCAGATTACGCTGCCGGCGCCGATTCAGTTTCAGTAATGATGGAATGACCGCAACGGTCAGGAAAAGCCCCCCGAAGTTTTTTTGCGAGTCACGCGGAGAAAAAGGGAGTTCATGATGATCCAAAGAGCCGCCGGAGAAAATTCCGGCGGCTCTTTGGCGAACAGCTTAACTATGGACCGCAAAGCAGCTGACGAAATGTCCGCCGCCGCAGTCCACCAGTTGTGGATCGCGTTCGCCGCACTCCGGCCGCGCGATCTTGCAGCGGTTTTTGAAGCGGCAGCCGGGCGGGGGATCCACCGGGCTGGGAACGTCGCCTTCGAGCACGATCCGCTGCCGGCTGGCCTCCACGTCCGGGTCGGCGACGGGCACCGCCGAGAGCAACGCTTGTGAGTAGGGATGGAGGGGATTCTTATAGAGCTCCGCGGCCGGGGCCAACTCCACCAGTTTGCCGAGGTACATGACGGCGATCCGGTTGCTGGTATGCTTGACCATGGAGATGTCATGGGCGATGAACAGATAGGTCAATCCCATCCGTTCCTGCAGCTCTTCCAAGAGATTGATGACTTGAGCCTGAATCGAGACGTCCAGGGCAGAGATGGGTTCGTCGCAGATGACGAACTCGGGCTCCACCGCGAGCGCGCGGGCGATCCCGATCCGCTGCCGCTGGCCGCCGGAGAATTCGTGCGGGAAACGGTTGGCGTGCTCCCGGTTCAATCCCACCAGGGAGAGGAGCTCATTCACCCGTTCCTGGGCTTCGCTGCCTTTGGCGATATTGTGGACTTCCATCGGTTCGCTGATGATCTCGGAGACGGTCATCCGCGGATTCAAGGAAGAATAGGGATCCTGAAAGATCATCTGCATCTTGCGGCGGACCGGCAACATCTTGGCTGGCGGCAGCGCATCAATGTCGGTGCCGTTGAAGATGACCTTGCCGCCGGTCGGTTCGTAGAGCCGGATGATGGTCCGGCCGATGGTGGTTTTGCCGCACCCAGACTCGCCGACCAATCCCAGGGTCTCCCCCTTGGGGATGGTGAAACTGACATCGTCGACCGCTTTTAAGGTGCGGTGGCCGATTTTAAAGAACTTCTTCAAGTTGCGGACTTCCAGCAATGGACTGCCACTCATGCCACAATTCCCCCTTTGTCGGTCGGACGTTTTACCTTGGGGGCATCCTGATGCAGTAACCAACAGGCTGCCTGATGGCCGTCGCCCACCTCAAACTGGGGCGGCTGTTCCTGTTCGCAGATCTTCATGGCATAGTCGCAGCGGGCCCGGAAACGGCAACCGACCGGCGGAGCCAAGAGATCGGGCGGCTGGCCCCAGATCGGAACCAGTTTGGTTTTCGTCTCCTCGTCCAGCCGGGGCACTGATTTGAGCAGCCCCCAGGTGTAAGGATGCTGCGGATTGTAGAAGATATCCCGCAGTGTCCCGGTTTCGGCGATCTTGCCGGCATACATGACGATCACCTTCTGGCAGAGTCCGGCGACGACCCCGAGGTCGTGGGTGATCAGAATAATCGCGGTATTGACCTTTTGTTTCAGATCCTTCATGATCTCCAGGATCTGGGCTTGGATCGTCACATCCAGCGCCGTGGTGGGCTCGTCGGCGATGAGCAGTTTCGGTTCGCAGGCCAGCGCCATGGCGATCATCACCCGCTGCCGCATGCCGCCGGAGAATTGGTGGGGATACTGGTTGAGCCGGTTTTCCGGCGAGGGGATCCCGACCAGCTTCATCAGGTCGATGGCTTTCGCGATGGCGGCTTCGCCTTGGAGTCCTTTATGAAGCGCCAGGCCTTCGGTGAGTTGTTGCTTGACGGTGAGCACCGGATTGAGCGAGGTCATCGGATCCTGAAAGATCATCCCGATCTCGTTGCCGCGGATCCGGCGCATCTCGTGATTGTCCAGGGGTACCAGGTCCTTGCCGTTAAAATAGATGGAACCGCCGGTGATTTTGCCGGGATGGGCGATCAGGCGCATGATCGAGAGCGAAGTGACGCTCTTGCCGCAACCGGATTCGCCGACAATCGCCACCGCTTCTCCGGAATCCACCGTAAAACTGACATCATCCACAGCCTTGACTTCCCCGGCGTAGGTGTAGAATGAGGTTTTCAGTCCCTTGACTTCCAATAATGCACTCATGGTAATTCCTCCTTACCCTTACTTACGCAGCCGCGGATCGAGCGCGTCCCGCAGGCCGTCACCGAAAAAGTTGAAGGCCAGCATCGTGATACAAATGGATATCGCCGGGAAGAACAATTGATACGGAAACGAGCGGAACCCGCCCAAAGCGTCGGAGGCGAGCATCCCCCAGGAGGCCATCGGAGCGCCGATGCCCAGCCCGATGAAGCTCAAGAAGGCTTCGGTAAAGATAGCCTCCGGTATATTAAAGGTCACGGTTACCAGAATCGGGCCGATCGAATTGGGAACCAGATGGCGCAGGATGATCCGTTTGTCGCTGACCCCGATCGCCCGGGCGGCCAATACGTAGTCTTGCTCCTTGAGGCTTAAGACCTGTCCCCGGACTACCCGGGCCATATAGAGCCAGTATACCGCGCCAAGAGCTATCAAGACGTTTTGCAAACCAGGCATTAAGATAACCATCAGCAGAATGACCCATAACAACAGCGGAATGGAGTAGAGAATGTCGACGATGCGCATCATGTATTCGTCGACTTTGCCGCCGTAATACCCGGCGATGCCGCCATAGATGACTCCCAGTGTCAAATTGATCAAGGATACAAAGAAGCCGACAATCAGCGAGACCCTGGCGCCGTACAGGCAACGCACGAAAAGGTCGCGGCCGAGATTGTCCGTTCCGAACCAATGGTCCGCCGAGGGCGGCAGGTTGGCACTGAGCAAGCTCTGGTCGGAATAGGAGTACTTACAGAAAAAAGGGCCGAAGATAGCGGATAAAATGATGACAATGATGACACATAACGAAGCGATCGCCACCTTGTTCATTTTCAACCGGCGCCAGGCATCCTTCCAATAACTGGTGTTGGGGCGGACGATGGTGTTGTCGGCATCGGTCTGACGGCCGATCGGTTCAAACAATGCAGGTTGATTTATCATTCCTCAATCACCTTTTCCAGTCAATTTAATTCTGGGATCAATCATGGCGTAGATGACATCAACGATGAGGCTCATCAATAAGACGAAAGCGGCGTAAAAGACGGTGACGCCGAGGATGGCCGTGTAATCCCGGTTATAGATGCTGTTCACATAGTAGCGGCCCAGACCGGGGATGGCGAAGATCCGCTCAATGACAAAAGTCCCGGTCAGCAAGGTGGCGGTCAGGGGACCCATGACAGCGATCGCCGGGATGAGCGCGTTTTTCAGCACATGGCGGACGATGACCATGGCTTCGCTCAATCCTTTGGAACGCGCGGTCCGCACATAATCCTGGGCGAGGACCTCCAGCATGCTCGAACGGGTCAACCGGGCGACGAAAGCCATGGGAAAGACCGAGAGCGCGACGACGGGCAACACCACTTGGCTGGGCATTCCCCATAGCGCCGGAGGGAACCACCCCAGCTGGAAGCTGAAGATGAACTGCAACAGTGTGGCCATGACGAAACTGGGAATGGACACTCCGATAATCGCGCCGAGCATCAGCATGCTGTCCTGCCACTTGTTGTGATTGAGCGCCGAGAAGATGCCGGCCGGCACGCCGATCCCCAGCGCCAGCAGAATGGCGAAGATGCCGATGGTGGCCGATACCGGGAAACCTTCCCGGATTAAATCATTGACGGTTCTGCCTTGGAATTTGAAGGAGGGGCCAAGGTCGAGTTTTAGGATATTGACTAGATAATCGCCATATTGCTTGAGCAGCGGATCGTTCAGATGATAGCGCGCTTCAATATTCTCCAAAACCTCGGGCGGTAACTTTTTCTCGGACGTAAAGGGTCCGCCGGGAATCGCATGCATCAAGAAAAAGGTTACGGTGATGACAATCCATAGGGTTACAATGGCCGATCCGAGCCGGCCCAGAATATACTTACCCACCGTTTATCACTCCTGCCATATTGCAATAAAAGGCGGCGCGGAGAGCGCCGCCTTCGGGAAAATGAAATTTGTCTCAGTGCCGAGCAATATAAGCTTTGTCGAAGTAGACCATGCCCAGGGCCGATTGGTTGACGCCTTTGACATAGCTCTTCATCAACGTGGGATTGGTATAGAAGTAGATCGGCATGATCGGCATTTCATCCATCAGGATCTTTTCTGCGTCATGCATGGCTTTCATGCGGGCTTTTTGGTCGCCGGTCGATTTGGCGATGTCGATCAACTTATCGTATTGGGCATTGCTCCAACCGGTTTGGTTGTTGCCGCCGTTGGTGACGAACATATCCATGAAGGTCATCGGATCTACATAGTCGCCGAGCCAGCCGGCGCGGCAGACGGTATAGTTCAGGTTTTGCTGGTTGTCGAGGTAAACTTTCCATTCCTGGTTGGTCAGGGTAATGTTGATGCCCAGGTTTTTCTTCCACATCTCTTGGATAGCCTCGGCGACTTGCTTATGCTGTTCGCTGGTGTTGTAGAGCAGTTCGACGGTAGGGAAACCCTTGCCGTCGGGGTAGCCGGCTTCGGCCAGGAGCTTTTTGGCGGCTGCCAGATCGTCTTTGAAGAAATTGCCGCCCACTTTTCGGAAGGTGGCTCCTTTGGCGGCATCGGGGACGCCGAAAGGAACGAAAGCGTAAGCGGGTTTCTGGCCGCCCTTGGTAACGACTTTGACGAGCAGCGCCCGGTCGATCGCCAACGCGAATGCTTTCCGGACTTTCACGTTGTTAAACGGAGCTTTCTTGGTATTGAACCGGTAAAAATAAGTGCCCAGGAACGGAGAGTACATTAAGGTTCCGGTGGATTCGAGGCGCGGAATCTCCTGGTGCGGGACGCTGTTTTCGTCCAGCATGTCGACCTGGTTGGAATCGTACATGGTCAAGGCGGTGCTCTGTTCTTCGATGAGGTAGAAGGTCAATTTGGTTAATTTGACGGCTTTGCGGTTCCAGTAGTAGGGGTTGGGAACGTATTCGATCCGTTCGTTATGAACCCAGCGCACCATCTTGAAAGGACCGTTGCCGATGTAGGTTTTGGGGTCGGTGGCCCATTTCTCGGGGTTGGCTTCGACGACTTTCTTGTTGACCGGCAACAGGGTCGGGAAGGCGGTGATCGCCAGGAAATAGGAGCACGGGGCTTCCAGGGTTACCTTTAACGTATAATTGTCAAGGGCTTTGACGCCGATTTGGTTGGCATCGGTGATCTTTTTGGTGTTGTACGCTTCGCCGTTCTTGATGTAATACAATTGATAAGCGTATTCGGCGGCCAGTTTCGGATCGAGCGCCCGTTTCCAGGAGTATTCGAAATCATGGGCGGTGACCGGTTGGCCATTGGACCACCGGGCGGTTTTGCGGAGATGGAAGGTGTAGGTCAGGCCGTCCTTGGCGATCTCCCATTTATAGGCGATGCCGGGAATCGGCACGTCATTCTCGCCGGTGCGGGTCAGGCCTTCAAAAGCCGCTAACTCGATATTCGCGTCTTGAACGCCGGTGGAACGGGCCGGGTCGATAGTTTGCGGTTCGGTAGCATTGTTATAACGCAGCTCCTGAACCTTGGCCAGTTTCGGAGCGGCCGCGAAGACGGTTGAGCCGATGAATACAACGACAGCCAGCAATAAAAGCCATTTTGTCATTTTCATAATTCATACCCCCAATAATATTTATTATCAAAAACTAACTAAAAAACCAAAACCTTACACCATTCACCTCCTTGGTGTTCGATTCTTATTTAACTGTTCCGGCAGGCAAGAAATTTTTATGGAAAATTTGTCATGCCGAAAAATGGAAAACTACTGCATAAATATGCAATTTTCGTTATCTGATTACCAGGGATTAAACATAAAAGAATTAGACGAAACTCGCGGAATACCTGCCAGAGAAATGACATGTTTCTTTTTTTTAACATATATATTTTTGGACATAGATATGTCATGATCTGTTTTTTGGATCGCTTACGTAGATACGACTTTACGCTTTATTTTATCACTGAAAAGTCTCTGCCTAAATATTTAAGCTCGTGCTTATTGTGAAAACTGGCCATGGGAGCTCACCATCTGGGTTGTTTAACAATTTTTTAAAGATCATATTCAGGCAGGAACTAACCTCTTCGAAGCCGAAATCTGAATCAAAAGGACTGTTTTCAGGAGATCATACTCGGTTCATGAAAAAAGTGACTTTACTGATAGGACTGGCTTATTTTTGCATCTATGTCGTTTGGGGTGGAACGTATTTCTATATTAAAATGGCGGTGGAGACAATTCCTCCGCTGTATGTTGTCGGATTGCGTTGGTTGATCGGAGGAATCCTCTTTTTGCTGGCCGCTTTGGCGGCCGGTAAATTGAAGCAGCTTCCGTCTTGGCAAGAGATTGGCGGCTCGCTCTTGCTGGGGTGTCTGCTGCTCGTCGCGGGGAATGGCTTGGTCACTTTTGCCGAACAAGATGTCGACAGTTACCTGGTGGCGTTGATCATGGCCTCGACCCCTATCTGCATAGCATTCTTCGACCGGATACTCCTCAAAAAGAAGATTGCGGCCATGACCTTGAGCGGGATCGTGGTGGGCATCATCGGAGTGGGGATATTGGTATATCAAGGGGACCCCGCAGCCAGCTTCACACCGCCGCTGTTGATGGTGATCGGCGGATTGACCTCGTGGAGCTTTGCGACCAGTCTCGGACACCGCTTGAAGGTGCCTGCCGATAACCTAGTCAATAGCGCTATTCAAATGACCTTCGTCGGATTGGTTTGCGTTGCCGGGCTTTGGCCGGGACAGCCGCTTCCGGCGATCGCGTCCGCTTTTTCGGCTCATTCCTGGTTTGGACTTGGCTATCTGGCAATACTCGGGTCATTGGCCTTTATCGCGTATAATTACTTGATCGCGCATGAGCCGGCGTTGCGGATTGCCAGTTATGCTTTTGTCAATCCGGTGATCGCTACAATCTTGGGAATCGTGGTCGGCAAAGAGAAACCGGTCGCTTCGCTCTGGTATGGGTTACCCCTAATTTTAGCAGGTCTCTTTCTAATGTTCTATGGCGAAGCCCTGGTTAGTTATATCCGGCGGTTAACCGGAATAAATTGCAATGCAGACACGAGGACGGTAAAATAGTTAACGCTGGCGCCGTAGGAAATCCCCAGCGGTTTACTCTTAAAAGTTTGTAAGACTTGGTGGTACGATAGGGTTACAAAAGTATTGCATTGGGGGAAGAACAATGAGAAACCGGTTGCTGGCAGTTTCCATTCTGGGTATCAGTTTCATCATCGGTTCGATTCTCTTCGGCCTCTTCTTTTACGAAAGCCGTCAGCCCCAAAAGACCATCAGGGTTGTCGGCCTTGCCACGCGACGTTTTGACTCCGATATCATCAAATGGCGGGTCACACTCGCGCGTTCCGTCGGCCAGACCGAGTTGAAGAAGGGGTACGGTGAGATCGAAAGCGACCGCAACGGCTTTGTCGCATTTTTGAAGGCCCATGGGATCGATACCGGGGACATTACGATCCAGCCGGTAAATACCAACCCGGTCTATAGCCAAAACGGCGGGCTTGTCTCCGGTTACAGCATTCAGCAGAATCTCTTTATCCTTTCGGACGATGTAGGAACAGTGGAAAAGCTGGCGCTCGAGCCGAGCACGCTGGTGGATAAGGGAATCTTTCTACAATCTTCCAATCTGGAGTATTATTATTCGAAGTTGGATATGTTGAAACGGAGCCTGTTGGCGGCGGCTACCGGCGACGCCAAAAAGCGGGCCGCGGAGATCGCCAAGAGCACCGGTGACCGGATCGCCAAGATCGCTTCGGCGCATTCGGGCGTCTTTCAGATTACCGAACCCTATTCGACCGAGGTGATGGATTATGGGGTTTACAACACCGCCGGCCGGACCAAAGATATCACGGTCACCGTCAATGTGGTCTTTAACCTTCATTAAAAGCGTTGTGATAAACCCTGCCCGAAGGTCAGGGTGACACAAAAGCTCAGAAAAGCAAGTGATAAAGTCGTTTTAAATCTTTTTGCAAGCTGACTTCCGTTTCGAAAGACTTTATCACATGGCTTTTAATTAAAAGCAGCCTGTAAGTTGAATTCATTTCCAGTATAGCTCATGTCCCTAAAGCCAGCTATGATGAAAAATGAAGGGGTTTCAAAGCCGTCCGTCTTCGCGGGCGGCTTTATCCGGCCATAAGGCGCTGGAAATGGATGGATTATTCTCTTAAGGAGCTCCGGCGGCAATCTGGCTCGCTTTGGTCAGAAAGGCGCGGGCCTGTTTGATTAGTCCGATCTCCTCCAAGGACATGGAGATACGCAATAGATTATCGCTGCGGCTGCGGTCGAAATCATGGACGTCCGCGATGACGATCCGGGCCGCCAGGCTCAAGACCCGTCCGCCCCGGCGGCGTTGCCCGTTCCGGGCGAGCTGGATCCCGATATATTGAAGGGTTTGAGCCCGCAGCGATTCACGGTTGCAATATTCCAGCCCATTGAAGGTCTGGCTTTGGATGGACTTGGCGATTCGCAAGGCCCGGCAAAACTGTCCGCCCGCCGCCCATTTCTTGGCGATCCGGCTATAGGCGGCGGTTCGGGCTTCGAAGTTGCGGGCGGGTTCGGGATCGTGAAATCGTTCGCTCCAGTGGAGAGCCATCTTGAAATAACGGGTGGCCGGCCGGCCAAAACCGCACCGGAGCAGATTGACTCCCAGATCTGCCAGGCAGTTGACGATGGAATCGATTTCCGCCTGATTGGATAAGGCGGACTCCTGGAAACCGGCACAGAGTGTATCAACCTGTTTCAGCAAGGCGCGGGCTTTGGGACGATAATGAGATTGAGCCAGCTGCTGGAGGATGAATCCCAACGCCCGAATCCGGTCGGTCTTCCACCAACAGCTGAGGGATTCGGCAATGGCTTCATCGAACAATGCCATGCCGGATTCCGGCTCGTTTCGGCTGATCCGGGCCGCCAGAAGTCCCAGCAATTGAGCCTGCACGGCTTTCTCCACCTTGAGGCCGACGATGGCATTCCGGGCCGTGGGATAGTCGGCGGCGGCAATTAATGGCATCGTCTTTAGCAACTGCGTCCGTTTAGAGTTACTGATCTGTTCCCAGTTCAGATTGAGCTGATACAAGGGATCCTCATTCATGGCTACACCCCCATCGCGGGTACGGTGGTCTCTGTTTATGAATATTGAAATTTTGAGGAGATATGCCTGGTTTTTTCCGTCCGGCGTGAACTTTTCAAGGGTTGGCCGGAATCCGGGGACTGGTTTTTGTTATTGAAAAGGATACCGATAAAGGAAGGGACGGAGACGACGCCGTTTTCGGGGAATCGCGGCGCTTCTTCGCGGTGGGTTCATTATGGTTGGTCCATCATTAGGTAATTCGTTCGATAATTCATTGGGAGTGCGTCGGAAAGCGTTGCTGTTTTTGGCGGCCACCGCGACGCTGTGGAGTCTCGGGGGTTTACTCATCAAATCAGTGGCCTGGAACCCGGTGGCCATCGCCGGGATGCGCAGCGCCATCGCGGCGGCGTTGATGTATTTCTATAAACGGAAATTTGAGTTCACCTGGTCGAAAGCTCAGATCGGCGGCGCCGTCGCCTACGCCGCTACGGTGATTTTATTTGTGACCGCCACCAAGCTGACGACCGCGGCAAACGCAATTCTGTTGCAGTATACGGCCCCCATCTACGTGGCGCTTTTCGGACAGTGGTTTCTGGGGGAGCGGGCCAGCCGGCTCGATTGGCTGACCATTGTCGTGGTCGGCGCGGGGATGATCCTCTTTTTCCTGGACAATCTCTCGGCCGGACATTTCGTCGGCAATCTGATTGCGATCCTGAGCGGAGTGGCTTTCGCGGCCTTAACCTTGTTCTCCCGCAAGCAGAAAGACGGTTCGCCGCTGGAATCCTTATTTTTGGGCAATCTATTGACCGCCTTGATTGGCTTGCCGTTTATGTTGCAAGCGATGCCGGATGGCCGGAGCTGGCTGGCTCTGCTGGCTCTGGGAGTGGTGCAACTGGGTTTTTCCTACATACTCTACGCCAGCGCCATCAAACATGTCACTGCGCTGGAAGGGATCTTGATCCCGATTATCGAACCGATTCTGAATCCGGTCTGGGTCTGGCTGGTCTTTGGCGAGATGCCGGGGAAATGGGCTTTTATCGGAGGGACTGTCGTCCTGGTGGCGGTGACCGGGCGATGCGTCATCGGAGCTTTACAAGAACGCGAGACAGGGGTGGGCTAAAGGATGTTGCTCCAAGATTGTGCGGTGATTTTTGATTGTGACGGCGTATTGGTCGATAGCGAACCGGTCAGTTGCGCCGCCAGTATACTGACGCTCCGGGAATACGGAGTGGTCACGGATGCTGCCGAGATGGAACTGATGATCGGCAAATCGTATCAGACGATGTTGGAGTTTTATGAGGAGCGGGACCGCCGTTCGTTTGATCTGGCGGAATTCACCCAGCGGGTGGAACAGAACTATTTTACGCTGGCTGAGGCGCTTCAGCCCATGCCCGGAGTGGCCGGACTGCTGGCCGCCTTGACGGAGCGCGGCATACCGCTGGCGGTGGCTTCCTCGGGCGGGTGCCGGAAGATCGAGTTTTCGCTGGAGAAGACGGGACTCCGGCCGTACCTGCCGGTCATCTGCAGCGCGGTGGATGTGGCGCACGGCAAACCGGAGCCGGATCTTTTCCTGTATGCGGCGGAACGTTTGGAGCAACCCCCGGCGAGATGCATTGTGGTCGAAGATTCCATCTACGGAATCATCGCCGCCAAACGGGCGGGGATGCTCGCTGTCGGTTATCTCTCTTCCTTCCCCGCAGAACGTTTGCGGGAAGCCGGAGCGGATTGCCTCTTGAAAGATTTCAGCGAATTCTTTGGGACCTTGAAATACGCGGGAATCTTGTAACGCCCGTCCATGACGGCGCGGATTTGGAACGATGTTCGAGATGTTCCAACCAGTGAAAAGCATTTGCATCCGGATTGAATTCGTTTTACAATTCAGATCAAGACCCGATCATTTCACGGAACCGTTCCCAGTAGTACGCATGAGGGGGCTTCGGCTTCAATGTTGAGGGGCTTTTTCATCAATGCCGCGATCCTCATCTCCTTCGTCAGCATCAGCAATCTGATCTTTTATAAGATTGGCTTGAGTCCGCGCTCGCCGTTGAAGTACCGCCTGCTGCACGGCTTGATCTGCGGACTGTTGGGAATGGTCTTAATCGAATTTGGCGTGCCCATCCCGCCCTCCGGAGTCATGAGTTTCCGGAATATCGCCATCATCTGGGCGGCGCTTTATTCCGGACCGGTATCGGCGGTGAGCGCCGGCGTGATGATCGCCGGGTATCGGTTGATTCGTCTCGCTCTGAATTGGTCATCGCTTACGGCGTTGCTCGGCACGACGCTTGTGGTCGTGGCGAGCTGTCTCATCGCCAGGCTGCGGTTAAGGCTCTGGAAGCGCGGTTTGATCGCCGTGCTATTTCACTTGATAGTCAATACGATCATTTTTAGCGGGGTAATCACAGACGGCCGTACTTTACGGACTCTGTTGAGCTTTTATTGGATCGGAACCGCCTTGGTGGCCTGGCTGGTTTATTTATACGCGGAACGGTTGGAGACGACCAGCCGCCAGTTCCGGATCTTTAAAGAGGAGTCCGCCCGGGATCATCTGACCGGCCTGAATAATTTGCGCGAATATGAGTTGTTTTTGGCGGCTGCGGCCGAGGAGGCCAGGGCCAACCGGGAACCCATTTCCTTGCTCTATATCGACATCGATTTTTTTAAGAGCATTAACGATCGCTTTGGCCATCCGGCAGGCGATGACGTTCTCAAGGAGATTGCCGGGATTATGAAGCGGATCTGTCGCCGGGTGGATTTCATTTCACGGAACGGCGGGGAGGAATTTACGATACTGCTCGTCAATTGCCCGGCCTTCTCTGCTTTGGAAGTGGCCGAACGGATCCGGAGAACTGTGGCGCAGCATCCCTTTGAGACGGCCGACGGCGAGTTGTTGACGGTCACACTGTCGATCGGAGTCGCCACCTATCCCGATCACGTAGCGGATCCCGACCAGCTCGCCGAACGGGCCGATGAGGCGCTTTACGCCGCCAAGCGGGGCGGCCGGAACCGGGTGGTCTGCGCGAAGCGGCTTTCCCCTTGAGATCCCGCTTTTGAAGCCCTCCAATCTCAGGATCTTTCTCCATTCTTTTCAGCAATCGTACCCAGATAAAATATTGGCAGCAGCCGTCCGGGGATGTTCGATTGGAACCAGCCGTCCTGTATCGCTCCGACTTTGCGGTAAAATCCGGCGGCGTGGGGATCGGCCAGAATCTTAAGCCGGGTAAAACCGGCGGCGCTCGCTGTGGCTTTGGCATGGCTGACCAGGCGGAAGCCGATGCCTTGACCGATGTGGGGGGGATCGACCCAGAGATGATCCAGATAGAGTTGGCCATCGGCCAGAGCTAACGCATACATGCCGACCGGGACATCATGGAGCCGGGCGGTGAAGACCCGATGACTGGCGATATATTCAGGAGTGACGGTCAATTCGTCTCGCCAGATCGCGAAGTATTCCGCGGGATAGTTCCAGTGGCCTTTGGCGGCGAAAGCGATCCGGGTTAGTGTGGCGGATTCGGCCGGGTCTGCCGGTAGAATGGTGATTTGCGGCGTTGCTCTGGTCATCCTATCGATCTTCCTTTCCGTTCGTCCGATGACTATCGTTTTTTGATTTTTCCGCCGCCGGAGGCTCGGCGCAGGAATCCGGCACGACTGCGGCGAATGTCCGTTTCTATGAATCCGGTGGTTCAATGTATGAATGATAATTTTGGCAAACGCGTTAAAGCTTCGCGATTTTCCAAAATTTTTTCCGATGTATTGAATCACCGGAGCAGTAATATCGTTCAACGAGGAGGAGCCTTGATGGATAAACACTTGATCACCACCGGCTTGCAATTGGAAGGATACCGCATCGTCCAGCAACTGGGCATCGTGCGCGGGATCACAGTCCGTTCCCGGAGCATTCTCGGAAACATCGGCGCCGGTTTGCAGAGTTTGCTGGGGGGCAACATCACCATCTTCACCGAACTGTGCGAGAAGGCCCGCGAGGAAGCGTTTGAGCTGATGGTGGAGCATGCCGAGGACCTGTCGGCCAATGCCATCATCGGAATGCGCTACGACGCCAATGACGTGGCCGACGGCATCACCGAAGTCCTATGCTACGGAACCGCGGTCCGGGTAGAAAAGGTATAGCCCGGCGCTTCAATCGGACTGTCCCCGGGAAAGGCCGTTGCGGCCGCGCCTTTTATGGACTGTACGCTCCTGAAACTCATTGGATAGCACGCTGATGTTGCCGTCGACCTCCAGCACGGCGAGGTCGACTTCTTCGACGGCGCGGACGCCGTGCTCGCGAAGGGCTTCTTTCAGTTCATCCGGGGTCAGGCCGGCTTTCGCCAGGTTTTTCGGTTGGACCTTACCGTGATAGACTAAGAGGATGGGTTGGCCCTGGATCAGCTTACTGAAGCGCCGGGAGCGCAGGATCGCCCATTTTAGCCCGGCGTTGACCAGAAAAAGGACGGCAGCGGCCACCAGTCCGCCGCTGAGGGAGGCATCGTTCCCGACCATGGCGTTCTGCACGGCATTGCTGATCAGCAGGATGAAGACCAAGTCGATCACGGAGAGCTGCGCCAGCTCCTTCTTGCCGGAGAGCCGGATGGCCAGAATGATGAAGAGGTAGACGGCAACCGCCCGGAAGGCGATGGAGAACAGGTCGGAGCCGAAATGAAACATGGCTTGCGCCTCCCCAAAAAACAGGCGGATTCTCAAAAGTGAACCGGTGGCTCGGCGGGGATGCCATGACGAACCGGGCCGGATTTGTATCGTGAACTATCGATATCGGGATAAGTTTCTCGAACGCCCGGATGAATTACGACATATTTCCCCTGGTTTTATCATGGAAACAAATACAGTCATTTACCTTATCATATAGGGAAAATTCTTGCTACTTTTCCTTGCCGCCGTGCCGGCCTTGGGACGCCTCGTAAAGCAGGGTCGGCGGCTCGGCACGGACCACCCGTTCCGCCAGCCGGTACTGCTCGATGAAGGCGAGCAATTCGGCTTCACGCCGCGGCACCTCTGCGAGAGTGGCCGCGGTTTTTTCGATCTCAAAGAGCCAGGAATGGCGCAGTGTTTGGCAATGGCTCAGTTTCAGGTGCAGGCCCAGGGGTTCATCGTAGCCGACCCGGTTTTCGCCGCTAAACTCCATGAACGGCCGATGGCCCAATCGTTCCAATTCCGCTGCGACTGCCGCGGCTGATCCGCCGGCGGAGCGACCGCCGATCTTCGCGAGGATCCGGCTTTCCGCGATCTCTCCGCTGACATCCTCGTCCAGCTCCTCGCGAATATTGATCAACTTCCCCCGGTCCGGGCCTTTCCATCCCAGCAGCACTTTCGGGCCGGATTCGCTTTCCAAATAACCGATGCGCAAAATCTCGTCCCGCTGAAAGAGGGCGGGACTGTAATGGACCGTGCGCCAACGGTAGGTCCGGGTTAGGGCTGAGTCGCCAAATGGCAGGACCGCGAAGGCCTCGGCCGGGCCGGAAAAATAAAAGCGGGTTTCAACTTCGTAGCTTGGCAAGCTCATGGCTTCCTCCGGATTATACATTTACTGCGGCGGCTCCACGCCCACCTCGGCCAGCAGCTGCGGGTCGGGGGTGATGATCGCCGTTTTGAAATAATCGTAGATCACGTAGCCCGGTTTGGATCCCGGCGGCTTCTTGACGTTTTTGCGCTGAGTATAGTCAACCGGCACCTTGGTCGAGTTTTGGGCTTTACTGAAATAGGCCGCCAGTTGGCAGGCGTAATTCAGCGTCTCATCGTCCACCGCCACACCCGGCTGGGGACGGAGGATGACGTGCGAACCGGGGATCTTTTGGGTATGGAACCACCAGTCGGTGGGATCGGCCACTTTGAAGGTGAGCTTGTCGTTCTGCAGGTTGTTCCGGCCCACCAGGATGGTATGGCCGGAAGGAGTCCGGTACTGCCGGGGTTCGGCCGGAGTCTCGCGGCGCATGGCCTTTTTGGCCTTCTCTCTGGCAAGCGCCTTGGGTTTGGCCGGCCGGCCGTCGGCCAGCTCGATCTCTTCCTGGACCAGCTTCAGGTCGGCCAGGGACTGGGCGCTGGTGATCAGGCTCTCAATGCTCTCCAGGTAATCAATGGACTCCTGGGTCCTGGCGATTTGCAGCGCGATCGCCTGTTGCCCTTTTTTGGCTTTCTGATATTTCTTGAAATAACTTTGGGCATTCTCCTGGGCGGTGAGGGCCGGATTCAGCACGATGGCCAGCTCGGCGCCGTCAGGATCGTAGTAGTTGACCAAACGCGCCTCGGAGCCGCCCTTGGGAACCTGATAGCTGTAAGTGGTCAGCAGTTCGCCGCAGATCCGGTACTCGTCGCCCCGCTCGGCCCGGGCGGCTTCGTCCTGTTGCTTGGCGAGCTTGGCGCGGGTTTTATCCAACTGATGGCCGATCTTTTTGGCGAGGTTCTGTTTGGCCTCGTGGAAACGGGCCAGTTCGTGGCGGTGGTTGAAGATGGCGGCCACGGCCTCGTTCAGGTTAGCCACCGCTCCGGCGCTGAGCCCGGCGGGCGGATTCGGCACGGCCAGCGCCGAACAGTCCACCGCATGGCCTTGCGCGTCATACAGCGCGGTGGGTGTGAATTCGGACGCGGCCACCCGGCGGGCCCAAGCGGCGAAGGCCCCATAGAGGGCCGCCCGTTGTTCGGCGGTCAGCTCCTGGCAGACGGTGTCGGCCTCCAAAGCGGCGGCAGCGGCGATCTGCTTGATCGACAAGTTCGAGAGGCCGTACCAGTGCTTCAGCAGAAACTTCTCAATCGTAACCCCGGGCGGCAGCTGGCCGAGGAGCGCGGCGAAGGCGTCCGCGGCGAGGGTTACCGGTTGCCAGCGTCCGCCGGTGGGCGGCAATTCATAGGGGAGCCCGGCGGCGATTTCGCGGTCTCCCGGGTGCTTCGGTTCGGGTTTGCGCCAGGCGTCGATGATCAATCCTTGCTCGTTGGCGATGATCAGGTTGGCGCTCTTGCCGGTCAGCTCCAGCAAGATCTGTTTCTTGCTCAGCCCGCTCAAAGGGTCGTAGACCTCAAAAACCAGTTTGAGCATTCGCTCGAAGGGAACTCCCTCGACCGCCACCAGCTTGGAACCGCCGAAATGTTTCCGGAGCAGCATGCAGAAGGCCGACGGATTGACGGGGTTCTCGCGCGTTCCGTCGAAAATATGACACCGCCCGTGCTGCGAGTTCAGCGAGATCAGCAGTTTGAAGGATGCGCCCATCCCGAAACAGGAGAAAAGAAATTCGTCGCTATAGGGCTGGTGAATCTTGTCGATCTTCACCGGCAGCAGCTTATGGATCTCGCCGGCGATGCAGGCGAGCACGGGGGCGTCGAGCGGCATGGCAATGGACCTCCAGGTTTTATCTTTCCTTAGTATAGCCGGGATCGGAAGCGACGTCAATTCCCGGGATGAGGAAGGATACTCGCTACGAAAAGAAGGCATTCCGTCTGCCGCGAGGCTTCAAGAGTATTGAGGTTGTAGAATTATTGAGATAAACCCGTTCCGTGGAGTGTCATTTGAGCGGTTGGGGAGAGTTTCGCCTCCGGGCCAGGAACCATCCCAGCACCAGGGACATGACCAGTCCGTAAACGATGGCGGCACAAAAATTACTGGCGGCTGATTCCAGGGAGATCGTCACCAAATGGGGTGTCTTATAGAGAGTCGTGATGGCGTAAGAGCTGAACCAGACGAACGAACCGTAATGCATACCCTTAAGCGACAAGCAAGCGGTGCCTAAATGGGGGAGGAGATAGGAGAAGATCACCCCCAGGGTGCCGGCGAAACCAGTGTAGACGATCAAAGCGAAACAAGTCTCCCAGAACCCCCGGGGCATTCTGCCAAAGGAAAGAACCCCGGCAAAGTCGATATAGCGCAGGATGTGCGCCTTCAATATGAGAATCACCAGCAGATTGACGGCGATGGCGGCGACGCCCCCGGCCAATCCGGCCAGTAAACCGTGGAGGTATTTGTCGTTCATCTTCTACTCCTGCGGGAGAAGGTTATGCCTGGCTATTATCTCTCAAATGGGCGCCGATTAATCATTTTGGACCGGAAATGAAAGTGCGGTTTGAGCATTTTGGTTCGCAACGCTTGCCGAACCACGGGCAAGGACTGCGCAACCCTGGGCGGGTGCCGCGCAATTTGCCGCAACCGTTGCGGAAAACTTCGGAAGGATTGCGGAAGGCCGCGCCAGTTCCGCGTAGCCGGAGGCGACCCCTGCGGAAACTTCGGCCGGAACCGCGCAACGGGCCGCAGGGTTTGCCGCGGATTGTGGAAGGGGTGCGGTTTGAAGCGCGGTCTTCACTGCGTCGAAATTGGTTCATAAGGTTAGGTATAAGGTCGCGGCCTCATCTTGTGCCGTGGAAGGTTTACTTTGGCGTGTTTCATTCAGCGACCCAGATCCCGAAGTTTGACGTTCTTCTGGAAAGAGCAATTTTCTTCAAGACTTGGGCCCGGCGCTCTTTATATAATAGAAGCAAGCAGCGAATCTTGTTTCTTTAGAGACTAGGCATATCCGGTCCCTCCCGCGGGACCGTCTGCCTGCAGGACAAGGAGAACCGGTTCCAATGAACGAATCTGTAGAAACCATCCCGGCGAAAACCGGAGCCGGATCGCAAATCATCCCGACGCGTTGCGTCATCATCTTGGATCAAGAACTGCCGGTCGGCCGGGCGGTCAACGCCGCCGCCGTCATCGCGCTGACCATCGGGCAGCGCCATCCGGTGCTGGTGGGAGAGCCCTTGGTTGATGGCGCCGGTTTCGCTCACCCCGGGCTGATCCCCATCGGCATCGCGGTGCTGGCCGCTTCCCGTTCCGAACTGGGAGAGATCCGCCGCAAAGGGCTGGAGACCGGCTGCGATGTGATCGATTTTCCAGTCGAAGGACAGCAGACCACCGATTATCAGGCCTTCCGGGAGGCGGTGGCCGGCATTGAACCCGAGGCCATTCAATATGCCGGGGTCGCCCTGGTCGGCCAGAAAAAAGCGGTCCGCAAAATCGTCGGCAATCTGGGGCTGCTGAAATGACAGCCGGCCCGGAGCGGCCCGGCATGCTCGATATACCAGGAGTGTTGATGATGGAGTTCAAGGAATGGAGCAAACTGGGGTATGACCCGCAATTGGGTCTGGAGTCGTACCAGGCCGTCTGCATCAAACACGGTTTCCCTTCGCATATGCATGATTACTATGTCTTCTGCTACATTGAGAAAGGGCTGCAATCGTTCTTGTATCGCAAGGCCAAATACCTGACTCCGCCGGGCGGTCTGATCCTGTTGAATCCGGGAGACGCTCACACCGGGGAGCCGGCCGACGTGAGAGGCTTCGAGTACCGGGCCGTTTATCCCACCGTTCGTCATCTGCAGGAAGCCGTCTACGAGCTGAGCGGCAAATGGCGGGACGCTCCCTTCTTCCCCGAAGTGCGGGTGGACGATCCCGGATTGGCCGGCGCGATGCGCGCCTTGCACCAGTCCCTGGTCGCGGAGACGCCGCCGCTCAAACGGGAGTCGTTGTTCCTGATGGTTTTGACCCGGGTGATCCGGCAGTACGCCGCGAGCAATCACGCCTTGCCAACGCCGGGCCGAGAGCCGAACGCGGTGAAACGGGCGTGCCAGTATATTCACGATCATGCCGCCGAGGGGATTACCCTGACCGAGGTCGCCGAATCCGTCCATCTGAGCAGGTATTATTTTTTGCGGGTCTTTCACGACGCCATTGGCATGCCGCCCCATGCTTATCTGGAGAGCGTGCGGATCGGCAAGGCCCGGCGGCTCTTGGAGAAGGGGCTGCCGTTGAACCGGGTGGCCCAGGAATCGGGGTTCAGCGATCAGAGCCATTTCACCAACCGCTTCAAGCGCCTGATCGGTGTGACACCGGGCCAATATGCCCACCAGTTCCGGTCCTGAGGCGGGGTGCCAGCGGCTTCGTCCTGGGATACCATCGTCCGGCTAGGAGGATCCCATGTTCGCCAAACCTGTTGTTCGCATGCGCGGACTTAAACTGAAAGAATTTTTACAGGAAAAGACCTATCTGTTGGCGGTGATCGGAGCGGTGCTCATCTGGAGCACTTCCTTCGTGGCGACGAAAATCGCGCTCTGGACCGTTCCCCCTTTTACTTTGGGCGCCCTGCGGTTCCTGGTGGCCGGGATCGTCTTGGCGGTCTTCCTCGCGCTCCAGCGCGGCCTGGTCTGGCCGAGGCGGCAAGACTTGGGACACCTGGTGCTCAGCGGGGTACTGGGGATTACCATCTATTTCGCTCTGGAAAACCTGGGCGTGAAACTGGCCACCGCGGCGGATGCCGCATTGATTGTGGCGGCCTATCCCGCCATCACCATGCTGCTGGAGTCGTTGCTGTACCGGGTCGCAGTCTCGCGGATCCGCTTTTTCGGCGTAGGGCTGGCGCTCCTCGGAGTGTATCTGGTCGTTGGCGAGAGTTCGAGCCTGGGCGGACCGTACCGTTTTCGCGGCGATCTCATTCTGGTGGCAACGGGAATCGTCTGGTCCTTTTATAATTTTGTCACCCGCAAGGTGGCCAACGAATACCCCGCGCTCCTCGTCACTTTTTATCAGACCATTGCCGGGGCGATCGCCTTTCTGCCGCTGGCGCTGCTGGAGCGGGCTCAATGGCAGGCGCCCGCCGGAGCATCATGGCTGGCCCTGTTGTACCTGGCAATCTTCTGTTCACTGCTGGGCTTCCTGCTCTACGCTTATGGCTTGAAACGGTTGACCTCCAGCGCCGCGGTGACGCTGATGAACCTGGTCCCGGTCTTCGGCGTCCTCTGTTCCGTCTTTTTGCTCGGGGAAACCTTGAGTCTCCTCCAATGCGGCGGTGGCTTGATCGTCATCGCCGGAATTATCCTCGGAGTTCGTCAGGCAAGCGAGCGATGACCCGGTTCCTTGCTGCGTATCAGTTAGCCTGAGATAGTCGCCTCTTGGCGAGGCGCGGTTTGGCTCCGTCCTTGCAATGGCTTTTGGTCGAAGCTCCCTCGCAAACACGCTTCTGCTTCACCAACGCCCGGCACTTCCCGGCATTCTCCCCGGCAGCCCTCACCCACCCATCCACCGGCCCTCGAAAATTGATACGCATTGTTCATCGAAGCGGCGCAGGATTTTAGGAGACCGGTCCGAATACCCTCTGGGATCAGAGAATTTCAAATTACCATAACATTCCCTTCGCCATACAATATATAGTGAGTAACCCGGATATATCATTCAATATATTGTATAGCGAAGCTTTTTCGAAGAGATTTGAAATTCTCTCGGATACGACAAGATGAGGGAAGGCTTTTCAAAAACATGTTTCAGGCATTGCAATCGTTGCACTTAAGCCCCATTGAATGGGGATTGGGCGCGTTTTGCGCCCTGTTGTTCGGGTTCTCCAAGACCGGCATCAATGGCGTCAGCACGCTGGCGATTCCGATTATGGCCGCAATCTTCGGCGGCAAGACTTCGGCCGGGGTGGTGCTGCCGATGCTGATCACCGGCGATCTGATGGCGGTACGGCATTACAGCCGGCATGCCAATTGGTCGCATATCCGGCGGCTGATCCCCTGGACCCTGGGCGGACTGGTCATCGGGCTCCTGGTGGGGCGGGCCATTAATGACCGGCAATTCAAAGCGGTCATCGCCATCTCGGTCCTGGTCTGTCTGGGATTGATGGTCTGGTTGGAACGGAACCGGGAAACTTTGCAGGTTCCCGATCATTGGGGATTCGCGGCAGCCATGGGCCTGGCGGGCGGGTTTACCACCATGATCGGCAATGCGGCCGGCCCGGTGATGACCCTCTACTTTCTGTCGATGCGCTTATCGAAATATGATTTCATCGGCACCGGGGCTTGGTTCTTCGCCCTGGTCAATCTGACCAAACTCCCGTTGCAGATCTTTTTCTGGCAGGCGATCTCTCCGGCGACGCTGGCCTTCAATGCGGTCATGATTCCGGGAATCGTGGCTGGAGCAGTGCTGGGAATCTGGGTGGTCCGGCGCATTCCGGAGCGGCCGTTCCGGGTCGCGGTGATGATCCTGACGGTGGCGGCAGCGGTGAAGCTTTTATTTTAACGCGAGTCAAACGTTAAAGCTTTTTCATAAATATTCGCTTTCCAGAATCGACAGGACGATCAAGGAGCAATATTCGCCGTTCAGATAAATGCATTCCCGCAATGTTCCTTCTGCCTGGAATCCCAAGGCTTTATAGAGATGGAGGGCCCGCGGATTGTTTTCCCGGACATCGAGCCAGAGCCGGTGAACTCCCAGAGTCTCAAAGGCCAGTTTTTTGATGAAAAGCAGCGCCGCCCGCCCGTATCCTTTGCCTTTATCCGTGATGACGATCCGGCGTAATTCCAGGGCGCGATTTTGGTTTTCCAACCCGGCCAGGATGGTATACCCGACGCGCCTGCCGTCCCCCGTGTGAATGATCTGATGGGAAAGATCGCTCTCAATCAGCGAACGGAGATGTTCATCCCTTGACCATTGGCCGACATACGGAGCATTCTCGGCATCCCGTTCGGCGCCGAGAACGAAGTCGATATCCTCCACCCTCGTGTTTCGTAGCGTGATGCGCCCCACATCCGACAAGGATTCCATCGTTAGCACCTCCTGATTCTTCGGAGTAAAACCATCCGGCGGATTTACTTCCAATCCTATCATAATCGTTGCTCTTCCGAAAGGAGAACAGGGAACGATTCATTGTGTTTTGTGTGAAAATCCTGGCTCAAGAACAAGGATCTTTTGACCTTGCCGCGAAGTCTTTAAGCAAATTCATTGAACGCTTGCAAAGAGGTTTTCATGAGTACCAAGGACCTGTCGCTCCAGCTCAAGGACCAGCTTGCCGCCGCCGAGCGCCGTTTGAACGAACTGGATCGCGAACGGCAAACGCTGCTCGATCGGATCCAAGCGTTGCAGCAAGAGCTGCGCGCATTTCCGCCGGATTCGACCCCAACGGTCGAATCCGGCGCGGCGCATGCGGCCGATTGGGGAAAGGGAATCAGCAATCTTTCACCGCCCGAGGTCAAAGTGGCCCTGTTCCGCTCATTGTTTCAGGGCCGCGCCGACGTATACGCCCGCCGCTGGGAGAACCGCAAGACGGGAAAATCGGGTTATGCCCCGGTCTGCCAGAAAGAGTGGCTGCCGGGCCTCTGCAATAAACCGAGCGTCAAATGCGGCGAATGTCCCCACCGGTCCTTCCCGCCCCTCACCGAAGACGTGGTCCGGAATCATTTGGAAGGGAAGCTGATCCTCGGCTTGTATCCGTTGTTGCCGGACGAGACCTGCCGGTTTCTGGTCGCCGACTTCGACAAAGATTCATGGCGGGAGGATGCCCGGGCCTTGCGGGAGATCTGCCGGAGACTCGGCGTTCCGGCCGCCTTGGAACGCTCCCGTTCCGGCAATGGCGGGCACGTCTGGATCTTTTTCAGCGGGCCGGTTCCGGCGGCGCTCGCCCGGAAACTCGGCGCTTATCTGGTGACCGAAACCTTGGAGAGCCGCCCCGAAATCGGGCTCGACTCGTATGACCGGTTCATTCCCGGCCAGGATACCATGCCGCAGGGCGGCTTCGGCAGCCTGATCGCCCTGCCGCTGCAGAAAAAACCGCGGGAGCTGGGGTACAGCGTATTCCTGGACGATCAACTTGAGCCTTACCGGGATCAATGGGCGTTTCTCGCTTCCCTGGAGCGTCTGAGCCCGGAACGGGTGAATGGCATCGTCGATCAAGCGGCCATGGCCGGAAAGATCATCGGCGTTCCGCTGCTGCCGGAGGAGGAGAGCGGCGGCGATCCCTGGCGGAACCGGCCGGCCCGTTCCCAAGGAACGGCCGTGAGCGGCCCGTTCCCCAAAACGCTCACCATCACCGTCAGCAACCAGCTTTATATTCCGAAGGAATCATTGTCGCCGTCGCTGAAGAACCGCCTGATCCAGCTGGCGGCCTTTCAAAACCCGGAGTTCTATAAAGCGCAGGCCATGCGTTTGCCCACCCACGACAAGCCGCGCATCATCAGTTGCGCCGAATCGTTCGCCAAATACATCGGGTTGCCGCGCGGCTGCCGGGACGAGGCGCTGGAATTGCTGACTTCCTGCGGGATTCAGGTGGACTTTCACGAGGAGCGCAATTTCGGCAAACCCATTGATCTGCGTTTTCAAGGAACGCTCCGGCCGGAACAGCAGCGGGCGGCGGAGGCCCTGTTGGCTCAGGAGACGGGCGTTTTGGCGGCGACGACCGCCTTTGGCAAGACGGTCGTCGCCAGCTACCTCATTGCCCAACGGGCCGTTAATACGCTGGTCGTTCTCCACCGGCAGCAATTGCTCGACCAATGGGTGGCCCGCCTTTGTACGTTCTTGAATATTCAGCCGGAACAGATCGGCCGGATCGGCGGCGGGAAGTACCGGCCCGGGGGAATCGTCGATGTGGCGCTCATCCAGAGTCTGGTGAAAGAGAATGCCGTGGCGGAAGTGGTGGCCGACTACGGCCAGCTGATCGTCGACGAATGCCATCATATCTCGGCCTTCAGCTTTGAACAGGTGGCCCGGCATTGCAAGGCCCGCTATGTGGCGGGGCTGTCGGCCACGGTGATCCGGAAGGACGGCCGGCATCCGATTATCTTCATGCAATGCGGCCCGGTCCGCTACCGGGTCGACGCCCGCAAACAAGCGCAGCGGATGCCTTTTGACCACCGGGTGATCCGGCGGGAGACCGGTTTCCAATGGCCCGAACCGGCTCAGAATCCGACGATTCAGGATATCTATACCGCCTTGATCGGAAACGAGCGGCGGAACGACATGATATTCGACGACTGTCTCAAGGCGCTGGAGGCAAAACGTTCGCCGGTCCTGATCACCGAACGCAAAGAACACCTGCAGTACTTCGCCGAACGGCTGGCCAAGTTCGCCAAGAATGTCGTCGTGCTCCAGGGCGGGATGGGCGTGAAGCAGCGCCAGGCGGCGCAGGAGCGACTGGCGGCGATCCCCGCCGACGAAGAGCGGATCATTTTGGCGACCGGGCGCTACCTGGGCGAGGGGTTCGATGACGCCCGGCTCGACACGCTCTTCCTGACGATGCCCATCTCCTGGCAGGGAACCTTAGCTCAGTACGCGGGGAGGTTGCACCGCGAACACGACCGGAAGTCGGAGGTGCTCATCTACGATTACGTCGATTCCGAGGTGCCGGTGCTCCAAAAGATGTGGCAGAAACGGATCAAAGGGTATCAGGCCATCGGCTACCGGATGGACTAAAGAGATACGAACGTTTGCTATGATCGATTGCGACTGGCCGTGACGCTTCGGCCGGTCTTTTCTTTTACGGAGGGACCGATGTCCTTTTCCCGGGCCGGGGATTCGATTATAATGATGGCGAAAGGGGGGAGTCCTTTGTTTGATCTGTTTACGAAAGAGCCCCGGTTGCGGGAGATCCTGGCCTGTTGCCCGGAGCAAGCCGCGCAACGGGCGAAGGTCACCAAAGCGCAGAGCGGAAAGACTATTTTCCGGCAAGGGGAACCGCCGCCTTTTTTCTGCATTTTACTGTCCGGGCATCTGCGGGCCTATTATACCAGCAGTCTCGGAACCAGATATCGGGTATTGATCCATAATCCCGGCGAGATCATGGGAGAGATCGAGATTCTCGAGGGACGCTCCTGCATCTGCACGGTCGAAGCCTTAACGGAATCCACCCTGCTTTGCCTGAACAAAGAGGATTACCTGCAATGGCTGCAGGCGGACCGGAATTTTAATATGTACATCCACCGGCAACTCTGCGACAAGGTCTATCTATTGTCCAAGAAAGGCGCCGAGGACATTCTCTACCCTTTGAAATACCGCCTGCTGAATCTGGTCCATTACCTGCTGGAAGAGAACGACTGGGCTGACGGCGCCGGCGTTCCAATGCGCAAGGAGACGCTGGAAGAAGAGTTGGGAGTGACGGTGCGGAGCATCAACCGGATCATTCGGGAGCTCAAGACCCAGGGAGTGCTCTGCTATGAGCGGGGGTATCTGAAAGTGCTCTCCCGCCAGTTACTGATCCGGGAGATGAATCAGTTTTGAGCAGGTTCCGGGAGGAGGAGATTCGGCATGACCAGTGCGAACGTTTGGGGATTGCTGTGGGGCGTTCTGGCCGGAGCCCTGGCCGGCACGGCCGCGGTCTTTTCGAAAAAGGCCACGGGATGGCGGATTGAGAATATCTGGCTCATCTATTCCTGCTGGTCGCTGGGGTTCTTTCCCGGACTGATCGCCTGGGCCACGATCCCCCATTGGGGGTCGGCGATCCGCGCGACGCCGCTCTTGGTTTTGGTAGCAGTCTTTTTGTTCGGTTGCGGCTGGGGCTTCTCCAACATCGGCTTCGCCATCGGCCTGCAACGGCTGGGGCTGGCCCTGACTTCGGTGCTCATCATCGGCCTCGGCAATGCTATCGGCGCCATGGTTCCGTTGCTCTGGAGCCACGGGGAAGTATGGGGCGGGCCGGTCGGCTTGGCGATCAGCGCCGGGGTTTTCATCACGTTGGTCGGGATTATTCTGTGTTCCATCGCCACCTGGGAGAAGAAAGGGACTGATGTGGACCGCTCCCTCCGGGATGGGGGCCGTGTGGCCCGGGGAATCGCGATCTGCGTTGCCTCCGGGATCCTCAGCTCCTTATTCAATCTTGCGTTGATGGTGGGAGAGCCGTTGGAACGCCAGGCGGTGCGCCTGGGCGCTTTGCCGCGGGATGCGGCCAACGCTACCTGGGGGCTGGCGCTTTTCGGGGGCTTGTTCGTGACGGCGGGCTATTGCATTCTGCAATTCCGGCGCAACCATAGTTGGCGTATGTACCGGTCGCCGGGTACCGGCGCCAATTGGGGCTATACTTTTTTGATGGGATTGTTCTGGTTCGGCGGAGTCGTCCTGTACGGCATGTCGGTGCGCAGTTTGGGAGAGTTTGGCCCCTCCATCGGCTGGCCGATCTTTCAAAGCCTGCAAATCGCCATGGCCAACGGGTGGGGAATAATCACCGGCGAATGGCGGAATCTGAGCCGGGGCGCGCTGTGGACCCGCGGCGCCGGATTGGCTGTGCTGTTCCTGGGGATCGCCGTCATCGGCTGGGCGAGTACCTTATAACCTCCCGCGATAGGGCCGGTCGCAAATGTTAAATTAAAGTAAATAAAAGACACGAGATATTGCCATTTTTAGGAATTCGGATATGATGGAATCGTCCTATAGGGGATTTTTGCCATACGCGAGAATGGCATCTTCTTTTAATGGAGCGCTGCTCGCTCCGGGCTTAAAACCGAAAATGCCCCGGATCCGGGGTGGAGGGGACGGTTGCAAGGCATGAAGAACGGCTTTTTGACGATCCTGATTATTTTTTTGATCGCCATGAGTTATCTGCAGACTGCGCCTGCGGGTGAGCTGCCCGATGTTAGCGCGTGGTTCCGGCACGTCCAGGGTTCCGGCAAAATCGTCCAGGAACAGCGGAACGTGCCGGAGCTGGCGGGGGTACAGCTGGATGGCGGCGGCACCCTTTATTTGCGGCAAGGAGAGAAGCAAAGGGTGGAGGTGGCCACCGATGACAACCTCCTGAGCCTGCTCCGGACCCGGGTCGACGGCGACGGGGTTCTGCATGTCGGATTTGAAGCCGGGAGCGTCAATCCCACCCAATTGGAGATCTTTGTTACCGCGAGACAGATCCGGAGCCTGAAGATCGCCGGTTCCGGCAAGGTCCTCGGCCAAGGCAAGATCGGCGGCGAGGATTTAAAACTGATCATCGCCGGGTCGGGAAATATGGCCTTGGATCTGGATTTGAAACAGTTAGACAGTGATATTTCCGGTTCCGGGAATCTCGCCCTGTCCGGCCGCGCCGACACGCAGCGGGTCCGGATATCGGGCAGCGGTTCCGTGAACGCCTTGGAACTGGAGAGCCAAAGCGCGAAGATCGACGTCTCGGGATCGGGCGACTGCAACGTCCGGGTGCGCGATGAATTGCAGGCCCATATCAGCGGCAGCGGCAAAGTGCAGTATCAAGGCCAACCCAGGTTGGACACCCACGTCTCCGGATCGGGTAAAATCTTGAGTATCCCGTGAGTTCCCGCTCCGCAGCGTTCTTAATAGCTCATTGCAGGAAGGCGGTGTTTGCATGGCGGTCAACGATCCCAAAACGCTCCGTTGGATCCGGATCACGTTGGCGGTGATCATTGCCTACCTGATCTGGGTGTATGGCCGAGGCTGAGGCACCCGGGCGCCCCGATTGATTGAATCATCCGACGCAAGATTTCCCGTCATCCTTGCGAATTCAGATCCGGAGCCGTCCGGATTTTTTTATTGAGATTCCGTTTTCGCCTCTGGCTTGGCAACGCACTGAATGATGACGTGCTTTTGCCAGTTGCCCCATTGAAAGCGCCGCCAATACGCAGCGCTCCGGATCAGCCAATCCAGGTACATCCCGCTCCAGACCCCCAAAACGCCCCACTGCCACTGGACGCATAGCACATAGCCCAGACTGATCCGGAACAGCCACATGCTGAGGGCCGAAACCAGCAGAGTATAGCCGACGTCGCCGGCTCCTTTCATCCCCGCCGGCAGGATAAAGGAATGGGGCCAGAGGATCAGGAAGAAGGCGGTTATCCGTAACAACTGCGCGGTCAGGCGGACCACCTCGTGATGAGGGTTGAAAAGGGAAGCCAGGAATGGAAACAAGGGAATCATGGCGATATTCAGTCCCACCAGACAGAGCACGGCCAATTTCGTCAGATAGGCCAGGGACTTTTTGGCTTCGGCGCATTCGCCCCGGCCCATGTATTGGCCGACCAGCGTGGTGGCGGCGACGCTCAGGGCGCTGCCGGGAATGACCATCAGCGCGTGCAGCGTGCCCGCCACGTAATTGGCGACGATCGGCACGGTGCCAAGGGGCACGATGAAAGTCTGGGTGATCAGTTTTCCGGCATTGAAGAGCAGCGACTCCAGGCTTGCCGGAACGCCGATATTCAGGATGGAGCGGATCAGGCCCCAATCCGGCTTGTAGCGCCAGAAACGGGTGATCATCAGATTTCCCGAGCCCCGCGCCAAGATGTAGATCAAAAGCAGGGCGCCGCAAAGCCGGGCGAGCCCGATCCCCAGCGCCGCTCCGCGCACGCCGAATCCGGACAGCTGCAGCGGGGGCAGGCCGAAGATCAGCAGATAGCTGGCGACGATATTAATGATATTCATGATAATGACCACTTTGGCGGGGGTGCGGGTATCCCCGGCACCGCGCAAGAGGCCGCAGGCGATGGAGGTCAGAGCGATCAGCGGGTAGACGGGCAACGTGTATTGCAGATAGGTATAGGCCAGCTGAAGCACCTGGCCTTCGGCGCTGCCGTAAAGGACGCCCAAGAGCTCCCGGCGGAACAGGTGAATCAACACCCCAATCAGCGCGGCCAGGATCAATCCGCTGTGCAACGCTTGTTTTGAGGTATTGCCGGCGTTTTTCAATTCGTTTCTTCCGATATAGTGGGCCACCACCACCGTTCCTCCCACGGCCAGAGAGGAAAAGGCGGCGATGAAAATATTGTTGAGGGTATCGATGAGGCCGATGGCGGCGGCGGCTTCTTTGCCGATACGCGCGGCCATCATGGCATTCACGGCTCCCATCAGGGTGATGAAAGCTTGCTCGGTGATGACGGGAAGCGTCAAGCGCCATACTTCGCCGCGGATTTGCCGGTTGTCAGGGGAAGCTTTGAACATCGAAGCGTGTCTTCCTGTATGTTTTCAACAGCTGCCAAACCTAATTGTATTATACCACCTTCCGCCCGGGCCGGATTGAAATATCTTTTTACCCAATCGTAATTTACATATTGTTAAACCCGCCGGATTTGCCGATTATTAAAAAATAAGGTTACATGGAAACGATTTCATCGCCAAGCCCAATTTTCAAACATTCAGGGTGGGAGCGGCGGAAAGGCCTCCGGGGGTTTTGACAATATGGATGACCTGAACAGGACGAAGCAAGATTTGCTGCAAGAACTAGTCGCATTGCGCCAGGAAAACGAGGCGCTACAAAAAGAAAGGTCGCAACTCCGCGATTTGCAGGAACGGTTCCACTTCTTGCAAGTCCTGCTCGATACCATACCCAGCCCCTTTTTTTATAAGGACCGCGCCGGCCGCTATTTGGGGTGCAACGTCGGTCTGGAAAAATATCTGGGCCGCTCCCGCGATCAGATCATCGGCAAAACCTCCGCTGAAATCTATCCCCCGGAAAATGCCGCGCAATACCGCCGCCATGACCTGGAACTGCTTCAAACCGGCGGGACGCGGACCGATGAGGACCGGGTCGGCTTTCTGCCGGACGGCCGCGAACACCACGTCCTGATCAAGAAAGCCTGCTACCGCGGGAAGAATGGCGAGATCGGCGGGGTAGTCGGAGTGATCGCCGAGGTTAACGGCTACCCGAAGGCGACGGACGCCGCAGAAAACCTTGGCCGCGCCGGGAGCCAATTCCTCGCCAATATCAGCCAGGAGATCCGGGCTCCGCTGACTGGGATCGTCAGCCTGACCGATTTGCTGCTGCGGACCGATCTCAGCGGCGCGCAGCGCGAGTATCTGACGCTGATTCAGCAAGCCGCGCTCACCCTGCGCCAGTTGATCCACGATATTCTCGATCTGAACAAGCCGGAGAAAGACGCGGCCGATTTGGAGATCGCGCCGTTTGATCTCTATGTGACCATCATGAATGGGATCAAGATCGCCGATATGGCGGCCGGCAATAAAGGACTGCATCTGCTGTACAGCATCGATTCATCCATCCCGCAACGGGTCCGGGGGGATAAACTCCGTTTGCAACAAATTCTGAGCAATATTCTGAATCACGCCATCCAATGCACCGAGCGGGGTTCGATCTCGGTCACCGTCACCCGCCAGGGCGAGTCGAAGGGAATCACCGCCGTTCGCTTCCGGATCGCCGATACCGGGAGCGGCATTCCCCCGGAGAAGCTGGCGGCGCTCTTTGAATCTTCCCGGCGAGCGGAGGAACCCGACGATGAGGGCACCGGATTGGGCCTGGCCATCGCCAAGCATTTCATCGAACGGATGGGAGGCGACCTTCAGGTCCAAAGCGAGGTCGACAAAGGCAGCTGCTTTGTGTTCACGATTGCCTTTCCCGGGGCCGGCGTTCCGCCGGAAACCGGCGAGCGGGAATCCTCCATAGCTCAGGGAATGGCCAGACCGCGGGAGGCTTTCCGGATCCTCGTGGCTGAAGATTATGAAGCCAACCAGATCGTGATGGGTGAGATTTTAAAGTTCAAAGGCTACCAGTATACGGTGGTCGCGAACGGAATCGAAGCTCTGAAGGAGTTGGAGCGGAACCGCTACGATCTGGTGCTGATGGACGTTCAAATGCCGGGGATGAGCGGTTTGGAAGCCACCGCGCGGCTGCGGCTGGGCGAGCAAGGGACCGGCCGGCGTCTGCCGGTCATCGGCCTGACGGGCTACGCCATGACCGAAGACGAAGAACGCTGTCGGGCCGCAGGGATGGACGGCTATCTGGCTAAGCCCATCTCCGTCAAGGAACTCTACGATCTCCTGGACCATTTTTTAAAATAACTTGAGCCCGCCGAATGGGACGGTTTCCGGAGCGAGTAGCCCCGGGCCTTCTCAATCCGGAAGCGGTCCGGCGGGCGACGTACCGTGAGGTTGGGAAACCCGAGCTGGAACCCAGGAATGCTCTTCCCGGGACCGGGTGGACCTGTCCTTGCCATCGGCTAACGCTGTCAAGCCACGGGGGAGTTGTTCCGGGAGCCGGGCGACTTCGTCCGCGCCACGGGACAACTGTCCCGGATCAGGGGAGAACACGGCCGGGGAGCGGGCGAGTTTTCCCCTGATCCGGCTCACTTGTTCCGGGATGCGGGAGAGTTCTCCCGAAGGCCGGACCACCTCGTCCCAGCCCCGGGATCACCCGGCCGAAGCTGTGGCAGAGTCCGCCGGGGCTCGGGAGAGCATTTCCGGCGCCCGGGAAGGGATATCTCCGCCGCGGGGAGACTCCGCCACCCGGTGGGACGGCCGGAGCGCGACGCGGAGACTCTGCGGCGGGTCGGAACTTTTCCGGCCTGAGCTAGCGCTGTTTCGTCCGGAGGATTCAAAGGTCTCCGGTCGGACGGGAACCTCTTTTAAGGGCGGGAGCGGTGGGTTTATAATGGTGACTTGGATAGGAAAGAAAGACGGAATGCACATGCCGGAGGAGAATTTTTGGCGGAAGGGACGCACGAGCGCGTCCCTTTTTTTATTGAGATTTCCGGCTGGAAATGCGGGCCTAAACGGAGATGGTTTTTCAGAATCAAGATTAACGAAAGCCCCAGCCGAGGACACGAGAGATCCCTCCCGACGCTCCGTTTCCGATGGCATGCCGGAAAAGCGCAGGGCATACAATTAAAATTGACGACCCGATAAGACGAAGGGAATTCGAATCAAGATTCGCATCCGAAAAAAGCCGGGTGCGATGGCAAACCAACGACAAGGAAAATATGCCGCATCTCATCCGGGCGTCAAGGGACGGGTTGCGGCGTACCGATGATGCGCTTTTGGGAGGTCGATCATGTCCTGCTGGTTCAATCGTGAGACTCATGAAACCGTTCAGGCTTTTTCCAGCCATGCCGAGCGGGGGTTAACGACCGGCGAGGCCGGGAAGCGTTTGGCAGAAGCCGGCCCCAACCAACTGGAAGAACACCGGAAGATCGCGCCATTCCGAATCTTCTTGGAGCAATTCTCCGATTTTATGGTACTGGTCCTGATCGGCGCGGCTATCGTCTCGGGCTTGCTCGGCGAAAAGGCCGATGCGATCACGATCGTCGCGATCGTGGTGCTCAATGCGGTGCTCGGCTTTGTGCAGGAGTTCCGGGCCGAAAAATCCCTGGCTGCGCTGCGGGAGCTGACGGCGCCCCTGGCCCATGTGCTGCGGGATTCCAAGGTGCAGCGCATTCCGGCCAAAAATTTGGTCCCCGGGGATATTCTCATTTTGGAAAGCGGCGATAAAGTCGCCGCCGACGGGAGGATCATCGCCGCGGTCGATCTGGAATTGAATGAAGCGACGCTCACCGGAGAATCACTGCCGGTCGTCAAAACCATGGCGGTCTTGCGCCAGGACCGGCTGTCACTGGGCGATCAACGGAATATGGTCTTCGCCGGGACCGTGGTCTGCGGCGGCCGGGGCCGGGCAGTGGTCACCGCCACCGGCATGAAGACGGAGATCGGCAAAATCGCCGGGATGATCGGCTCCGCCCAGGACGACGAGACGCCGCTGCAGAAGCGACTGGAGCAGCTCGGCCGCTGGCTGGTGGTGCTCTGTCTCGGCATCTGCGCCGCGGTCGGAACCATGGGCATAGTCCGGGGCGAACCGCCGCGCCAGATGTTTCTCTCCGCGGTCAGCCTGGCGGTGGCGGCCATTCCGGAAGGGCTGCCGGCCATCGTCACCATCGCGCTGGCCATCGGGGTGCAAAAGATGATCAAGCGCAACGCGATCATCCGCAAGCTCCCGGCCGTGGAGACCCTGGGCTGCGCTACGGTGATTTGTTCCGATAAGACCGGCACCCTGACCCAGAACGAACTGACCGTCACCAAAGTCTGGACGGGGGTCAAAGAATATTCCCTCGAAACCGAGGCGGCTGTCGCTCCGGCCCCCGACCTCCGGCAGGTGCTGGAGATCGGCGCGCTGTGCAATAATGCCCAATTGGAGCAGGCTCCGGGTTCGAAGCGGCCGGTCAGCCTCGGCGATCCTACCGAAGGCGCCTTGCTGGTGGCGGCCCAGCGCTGCGGCATGGAGCCGCTCCGTTTGGCCCGCCAAACCGCGCGCCTCGGCGAATTGGCCTTCTCCTCCGACCGCAAGCGGATGAGTGTCCTGATCCAGGATCCCCAGGGGCAACGGCGGTTATTGACGAAAGGAGCCGCCGACGTGCTCCTGGGGCGTTGCGGGCAGGTGGTGACCAGCGCCGGAATTGTTCCGCTGACGCCGTCCCTGCAAGCGGCGGTCCGCGCCCGGGTCGACCAGTGGAGCGCCGAGGCGCTCCGGGTCCTGGCCTTCGCCTATCGGCCGGCCGACCCCCGGGAACGGCTGGCCAAGGACGGCCCCGATCCCGAAGTGGGCCTGGTCTTTGCCGGGCTGGTGGGGATGAACGATCCGCCCCGGCCGGAGTCGCGGCTGGCGGTGGAACGGTCCAAGCGGGCCGGGATCAAGGTTAAAATGATCACCGGCGATTATCCGCGCACCGCCGCGGCCATCGGCAAACAAATCGGCCTGCTGCGGCCGGCGGGGAAGATCATCACCGGCGCGGAACTCGATGAGTTGTCCGATGCCGCGCTGGCTAAGGTGATCGGGGAGATCGACATCTTCGCCCGGGTCTCGCCCCATCACAAGCTGCGGGTGGTCCGGGCGCTCAAGCAGAACGGCGAGATCGTGGCCATGACCGGCGACGGCGTGAATGACGCCCCGGCGGTCAAAGAGGCCGATATCGGCGTGGCCATGGGGGAGAGTGGCACCGATGTCACCAAGGAAGCGGCGGCGATGGTGATTGCCGATGACAATTTCGCGACGATCGTGGCCGCGGTGGAAGAGGGGCGGACCATCTACGAGAATATCCGCAAGTTCATCCGCTACCTGCTCAGCTGCAATATGGGCGAGATCCTGACGATGTTCGGCGGGATCGCCATGGGGCTCCCGGTCCCGTTATTGCCGATTCAGATCTTGTGGGTGAATCTGGTCACCGACGGGTTGCCAGCCATCGCTCTGGGCTTGGAGCAAGGAGAGCGGGATACGATGTGCCGTCCGCCGCGTTCGCCGCGGGAAGGGATCTTCAGCCGCGGCTTAAGCCGGAAGATCGTCTTCCAGGGGCTGATGATCGGCGCCGCCACGTTGCTGGTCTACATCATGAAGCTCCGGGACGGCGGCGACCTGGCGACCGCGCGGACCATGGCCTTTGCCGCATTGGTCTTTGCCCAGCTGTTTTTCGTATTCCAGTGCCGGTCCGAGGAGCATTCGATGTTGGAGATCGGTTTATGGGAGAACCCATACCTGGTGGGCGCGGCGCTCTTGTCCTTTCTCATGCAGGTCGGAGCCATGACCCTGCCTTGGCTGCAAAGGGTTTTTTACACCACCAGCCTGACCTGGAATGAGTGGTTGTTTGTCCTGGCGGTCACGGCGCTCTCGGCCTACCTGAGCGATCTGCTGTTTCAATTCCGTAATGTCATTAAAAAACATTTGGGCATCTTTCGCTGGAAAACGCATAGGGTTCAAAGTTAAGAGGGAAAATAGCCACAGACTGGAAACCGGGGTGGGTCTGTGGTCGAACTGGTATTGTTTATCGGCAGCATCTGTCTCTTCTTTTTCGTACCGGTCCAATTTCGGGTCTACTACCGGAAAATCGGCCCGGATGATCATCTCCTTTACGAGATGGTGTTTCTCGGCGGATTGCTCAAACGCAGGAAAGAGGTCACGCTGCTCCAGCCCACCCCGGCGGGGATCAAGCAAAAGACCGAGCAATCAGGCCACTGGCTTTGGTTCCGGAGGGCTCAGGTAACAGAAACCATATCGCCATTTCAAGGAAATTCCCGCGGCCTGCGGGAATTTTTACACCGTTACCAGGAATACGGTTTGGGGATTACCTTATTAAGTTACTTCCTGCCCGCCAAGTACCAGCACTGGTTGCTGGTGGCTGAGGATCTGGAGAGAAGGGGGCGTTTTGAAAGGTTCCGCTGGTATACCCGGTTCGGTACCGGCGAAGCGGCCAGCACCGCGATTGTTTATGGCTTATTGTGGGGGCTTAAGGCGACGCTCGCCGGGGTGGTGGGCCAAAGGAGCCGCTTCGCCCGGCCGCCCGAGATCCGGATCATCCCCGACTATCAGGCCCTGCGCCTCGACATGCTTTTTGACTGCATATTCAAGGTAAAACTGGGCTATATTATGATTGCTGCCTTCATCGTTAGAGTGCGTTATCGACTGAAAGGGGGTGTCGGATTTGAACGAGCATCCAATTGAAGGCCTCATGAAAACAGCCATGCAAAACATCAAAGAGATGGTTGATGTCAATACCATCTTGGGCGATCCGGTGGAAACGCCGGATGGCAATGTCATTGTTCCCATCTCCAAGGTGACTTTTGGGTTCGCTGCCGGGGGCAGTGAATTTGATACCAATCAGCCGAAACCCAAGGAGAAAGAGAAAGATCGCGCCACCCAGGAAGCGGAAGCCAATGCTTTCCCATTCGGCGGAGGAAGCGGCGCGGGGATCACCATTCACCCGGTCGCGTTTTTAGTGGTCGGGAAGGACCAGACCAAGCTGCTGCCGGTGGAGAGCAACGTGTTGATCGACCGGCTCTTGGATACCGCCCCGCAGCTGTTGGACAAGATTCAGTCCATGTTGAACAGTTCCAGAAATCAGCCTGAAGTCCATTGAAACCGCGTTCAACGCGGTTTTTTTCTGAAATACCGGCTCGACAGTTGAATTCAACTTATCTATCAAAGGAATTCCTGGAAACGGATTGAATTATTTTTGGAAAAACAGAAACTTGCCGTGTATCCTATACGTTTCAAATTGAAGGAATGGCCATGATGGTTCCGGATGGATTTTACTTTTAATGGATTCTAATCTCGAATTTATTTCCAATAATAACCGGTTTCGAAACGCAGGTTTTCCGTCTCGGCTTTACGAATAGTAGTTGGGATCAATCTGTTGAACAAATCCATGAAGGAGTCCTATCTTTCGTATGAAAAAAGTCCTCTTCCTCCTCTGTCTGGCCTTTTTGCCTTGTTTCAACGCTGCCCCGGCCCTAGCGCTCCGCTCCGGCGATCTGGCCGCATCGGCCGCGGTATTAATGGATTATACCACCGGAGAGATTTTATTCGCCAAAAACTCCGATGAACGCCGTCCGCCCGCGAGCACCACTAAGATTATGACCGCCGTCGTCGCGCTGGAACGGGGCGACTTGCGGCAAAAGATCACGGTCGGCGCCAATGCCGAAGGGACCGAGGGCTCTTCCATTTGGTTGAAGGCGGGGGAAGTTCACGAACTCAATGATTTGTTGTACGGGGTTTTACTGAGTTCCGGCAATGATGCTTCGGTCGCTGTCGCCGAGGCCCTGGCAGGGTCGGAGCAGAAGTTCGCCGCATGGATGACCGCCAAAGCGCATGCCCTGGGGGCAGAGTCGACCCGTTTCGAGAATTGCAACGGCCTGCCGGCGCCGAACCATTACACCACCGCCCGGGATCTGGCGCTGATTACCCGGTACGCCTTGCATAATCCGGTTTTTGACGAAATCGTCAAAACGAAGCGCAAGACCATCTCCTGGCCGGGCCATCCCTATGACCGGCTGATGATTAACCATAATAAGCTGCTGTGGCGCTATCCCCTGGCCGACGGCGTGAAAACCGGGTATACGAGGGAAGCCGGCAACTGTTTGGTCTCTTCCGCCACTAAGGATGGCCACCGCCTGATCAGCGTGGTGCTGAACAGCCGGCAGACCTATGCCGACGCCGAAGCTTTATTCCAATACGGGTTTGCCAATTACCAACTGCTCACGGTGGTCAGTCCCAAGGAAAAAATGGGCGCCGTCCGGGTCCGCGACGGGATCCGGCAGCGTGTTCCGGTGCTGGCGAACCGTCCGGTGACTTTGGTAATTCCCAGAGGCGCCGCTCAGCAAGTCCAGGTCAATGTGGCGCTTCCGCCGGCGGTGAAGGCGCCGGTCGAAAAAATGCAGCAGATCGGGGAATTGCAAGTCCGCTTCGGCGATCGACTGCTGCGCAAGGTGCCATTGGTGAGCGCGGCTCCGGTCCGCAAAGAGGGCCTCTTCCACAGGCTGTTCCGCTGGGTGCGGCTATTCTCCTACCAGACCGTGACCCTGTTGAAGTCCCTTGGGACCAAGGTGTTTTCTTGAAAACGGGTCCGGATTGGCAGTGACTCGCTATTGACGGCCCGGATGCCGGGTGCTATAATCTTTATGCAATCGCGCGAGAGTGGCGGAATGGCAGACGCGCTAGACTTAGGATCTAGTGGGCAACCGTGCGGGTTCAAGTCCCGCCTCTCGCACCAAGTCATGCTTGTTTCCGTTTTCAATTGAAGTTGCGCAACCACGGTGACTAAAAGCGATTTTTAGATCAACCGGGGTTATTTTTATTATCAAAAACGCCAATCCTGATCGTGGGATTTTAACGTTCGGTCTTTTGCCGATAAAACGAAGGCATATTTCAGCCAAAAAAGCCATAAATCAATAGGAATGCCATCGTTTACTAAATAGTTAACCAAATGAAGAGGAGTTTTAGCGGCCATTGTCGAAATGCAGATCGAAAGCAATAAAAGGGGAAACCGGACATATATTATTAGTACAGATTCAGGAGGAGCATAAATGCAGTTTCAACGGGAAATGATAGACAAGAATTTCGTCACTTTGGGAGTCACCGCGGATACCGAGGAGATCAAGGAGGCGCTTGCCGAAAGCTATAAAAAGGTGGTCAACAAGGTCAACCTTCCGGGCTTCCGTAAGGGACACATTCCCCGGTCGGTGCTGGAGGCCCACTTCGGAAAGTCCGTTCTGTATGAAGAAGCCATGGAAATCCTGGTTACCAAAGGCTATTTGCAGGCATTGAATGAGATGGATTTGAATCCGATCGATCAGCCGAAACTGGAGATGACGGAGGCTTTCGTCGAGGATCAACCCTTCCAATTCAAGCTGGTCATGGAAGTGCTGCCTGAGGTCGAACTGGGTCAATATAAAGGTTTGGAGATTGAGAAAGCTCCGGTCGAAATCGGCGACGAACAGGTCGAGGAACGGCTGAAAAGCTTACAGGAGCGCCATGCCGAACTGGTATTGAGCGACAAGACGGTTTTGGAAAACGGACAATTCGCAGTGATCGACTTTGAGGGCTATATTGACGGCAAACCGTTTGCCGGTGGAGCGGCCCAGGCCTACACCCTGGAGATCGGCTCCGAAAGCTTCATCCCCGGTTTTGAGGAGCAATTGGTCGGAATGAAGGTCGGGGAGGAGAAAGAGCTTCAGGTAACATTCCCCAATGATTACCCCCGTGAGGAGTTCGCCGGGAAAGAAGCTACTTTTAAAGTGGTCTTGAAAGAGATCAAGGTCAAGGAAGTTCCGGCGATCGATGATGAATTCGCCAAAAGCATCGGTGACTTTGAGGATGTCGCCGCGTTGAAAGCGGATTTGAAAGCCAAAATGACAACCTCCGCCGAGCAGGAGGCGGAAGTCCGCTTCCAGCAGGCGGCGATCGACAAGGCGGTCGAAAACGCCCAGGTTGAAGTCCCCGAAACCCTGATCAAACGGGAAATGGAAGATCTGTTGCACCGTTTCGAGCATAACTTGACCTACCAGGGTCTGACACTTGAAAAATATCAGGAATACTCCAATAAAGGCAAGGAAGAGATTATGGAGGATTTCCGGCCGGAAGCAGTCAAGCGGGTCAAGACCGATCTGGTTTTAAACAGCGTGGCCAAGGCGGAAAAACTGGAAGTGACCGAGGAGGAGCTCACTGAGAAGCTGCAAGAGCTTGCAACCAGGTATCAGCAGAAAGATGCCGCCAAGTTGCGCAAGGACCTGGAGAAAAACGGCCGGATCGCCGATATCCGCCAGGCCGTCTTGCTGGAAAAAACCTCGGATTTAATTACCAGCGCGGCCACGGCGGCGTCCGCTCAATAAGTCGCTCCAGCGTTTCTTTTAGGATGGCTGGTCTTACTAATCAGAACCGCGACGGAGCGACAAGCGTCGAAGGATTTTCTGAATCGATTGGAGGGTAATCTATCATGAATTTGGTTCCGATTGTCGTTGAACAAACGAACCGCGGTGAACGGTCGTACGATATTTTTTCCCGTTTGCTCAAAGATAGAATCGTATTTATCGGGGGCCCGATCGACGACACCATGGCCAATCTGGTCATTGCTCAGTTGTTGTTTTTGCAGAGCGAAGATCCGGATAAGGACATTTCGGTCTACATCAACAGTCCCGGCGGAGTCGTCTATTCCGGGTTGGCAATCTATGATACAATGCAGTTTATCCGTCCCCAGGTAGCCACCGTATGTATTGGAATCGCCGCTAGCATGGCAGCGCTCCTGTTGGCTGCCGGCGCCAAGGGCAAACGGTTCGCCCTGCCCAATTCGCGGGTGATGATTCATCAACCGCATGGCGGCGCCGAAGGTCAGGCGGTGGACATCGATATTCAGGCCCGGGAAATTTTGCGTTTGAAGGAGATCGGCAACCATATCCTGGTGAACCACACCGGCCAGCCGATGGAGAAGATCGAACGCGACATCGACCGCAATTACTGGATGTCGGCCCACGAAGCCAAAGAGTATGGTATTATCGACGAAATTTATTATAAAAATAAGTAGGGGCCCAATGAGAACCTTCTTTGAGGAACCGCCTAGATTCCGAAACGAGGTGAAGGCATGCTGAAATTTGGAGATGAAAAAGGCCAGTTGAAATGTTCATTTTGTGGTAAGGCCCAAGAGCAAGTCAAGAAATTGATCGCAGGCCCCGGAGTCTATATCTGTGACGAATGCATCGAATTGTGCAATGAGATTATTGATGAGGAATTGAGCGAAGAAGGAAGCTTGGACCTTGTCAACAATCCGAAACCCAAGGAGATCAAGGAGATTTTAGACCAGTACGTGATCGGCCAAGATGATGCCAAAAAAACTTTGGCGGTGGCGGTCTATAATCACTATAAGCGGATTAACTCCGAAGAGCGGTTTGAAGATATCGAATTACAAAAAAGCAATATTTTGCTGCTGGGACCGACGGGTTGCGGCAAAACGCTGTTGGCCCAGACGTTGGCCAAGATTTTGAATGTGCCCTTTGCGATCGCCGACGCGACTTCGTTGACCGAAGCGGGTTATGTCGGAGAAGACGTCGAGAATATTCTGCTGAAGCTGATTCAGGCGGCCGATTACGATGTCGAGCGGGCTGAGAAAGGGATCATCTATATCGACGAGGTCGACAAGATAGCCCGAAAATCCGAAAACCCCTCGATTACCCGGGATGTTTCCGGCGAAGGCGTTCAACAGGCGCTACTGAAGATCCTGGAGGGAACCACCGCCTCCGTCCCGCCTCAGGGTGGCCGGAAGCACCCGCATCAAGAATTTATCCAGATCGATACCACGAACATCTTGTTCATCTGCGGCGGGGCTTTTGACGGCATCGACCGGATCATCGAGACCCGTACCGGTAAAAAGACGCTCGGCTTTGGCGCGGAGATCAAGTCCAAGGTCGAAAAGCCGGTGGGCGAGATTTTGCGCCAGATTCTGCCCGAGGATCTCCTGAAATACGGCTTGATCCCCGAATTCGTGGGCAGGCTGCCGATTGTGGTGGCGCTGGATGCCTTAGACGAAGCGGCTCTGGTGCAGATTCTGACCGAACCCAAGAATGCCCTGGTCAAACAGTTCCAGAAAATCTTCGAGCTCGACAGCATCGAGCTAAGTTTTGAATCCGAGGCGCTGGAGCTCATCGCCAAGCTGGCGATCAAACGGAATACCGGAGCGCGCGGCTTGCGGGCGATTATTGAGAAACTGTTGTTGGAATTGATGTATGAGCTGCCGTCGCGGAGCGACGTTAAACGCTGCGTCATTACCAAGAATATGGTGGAAGAGAAAGGCGAGGCCATTTTGATGATGGCCGAGTCGCGCAAGAAAAAGAAGGAAGAGACAGCCTAGTTTCCCAACCGGCGGCGAACCCGCCGGTTTTTTCGTATCCTTTTCCGATGCCCATTCGGGCCATCCGGGGGTTTGTCACAATCTGGACAGAAAGTTAGCGATTCGGGTTTATTTCGCAGCGATCGAGCAGATACTATGGGTGATTTCCTTAGGAAAGGAGTCATCGCAATGGAAGTTGTGGCAAATGTCATCGGGCTGATTAATCTGTTTTTTGCGATTGTCATCGGGTTATACTTCTGGAATTTGCTCCGTTCGCAGCAGGGCAATAAAACCGCGGTGGACCGGGAGTCCCGGAAAGAGATGGAGAAATTACAGCGATTGCGCAGGATCTCGCTGACCGAACCGCTTTCCGAGAAGACCCGGCCCGCCAGTTTCGAAGAGATCATCGGACAAGACGACGGATTAAAAGCGCTCCGGGCCTCGTTATGCGGGCCCAATCCCCAGCATGTGCTGCTTTACGGACCGCCCGGCATCGGCAAAACCGCCGCCGCCCGGGTCATTTTGGAGGAAGCCAAAAAGCAGCCGCTATCTCCGTTCAAAGAAAACGCTAAATTTGTGGAGATGGATGCGACGACCGCCCGTTTCGACGACCGCGGCATCGCCGATCCGCTCATCGGATCGGTCCATGATCCGATCTATCAAGGCGCCGGACCTTTGGGAATCGCGGGTATTCCGCAGCCCAAGCCGGGCGCGGTCACCAAAGCCCACGGCGGCATCCTTTTTATCGATGAGATCGGAGAGCTGCACCCGATTCAGATGAACAAACTGTTGAAGGTGCTGGAAGACAGAAAGGTGTTTCTGGAGAGCGCCTACTACAGCTCCGAGGACGCCAATATTCCCCATCATATCCATGATATCTTCCAGAATGGCTTGCCGGCGGATTTCCGATTGGTCGGAGCGACCACCCGGACCCCGGAAGAGATTCCTCCGGCCATTCGTTCCCGGTGCGTGGAGATCTTTTTCCAACCCCTCGCTCCGGCGGATGTGGAGCGGATCGCCGGGAACGCCGCCAAGAAGATCAGCTTTGAGCTGGAAGCCGGGGTGATGTCGATCATCACCAAATACGCGACCAATGGCCGGGACGCGGTGAATCTGATTCAGATCACCGCGGGATTGGCCATCACCGAGGGCCGCAAAAAAATCATGGTGAAAGATGTGGAATGGGTCATTCACAGCGGCCAGTATTCGCCGCGGCCCAATATCAAGGTTCCTCCGCAGCCACAGGTCGGATACGTGAATGGGCTGGCCGTTTTCGGTCCGAATATGGGTTCCGTGATCCAGGTGGAGGTTTCGGCCATTCCCGCTCAGCCCGGCCAAGGCAAGGTCACCACCACGGGCGTGGTGGACGAGGAAGAGATGGGGCAGGCCGGCCGGAAGATCCGCCGCAAAAGCATGGCGCTGGGATCGGTGGAGAATGTGCTCACCGTAATCCGCAAGTTTCTGGGAGTCAATCCGGCCGATTTTGACATTCATATCAATTTCCCGGGCGGGGTCCCCATTGACGGGCCGTCGGCCGGGATCACGCTGGCGACTGCCATCTATTCCGCCATCACCGGCCGGGAGATCGACAATGAAGTGGCGATGACCGGGGAGATATCCATCCGCGGCGGAGTCATGCCCATCGGCGGGGTGGTCCCCAAGATCGCCGCCGCCAAGGAAGCCGGAGCCAAACGGGTGATCATTCCCAAAGAAAACTGGCAGGAGATGTTTGAATCCGAAACGGGAATTCAGATCGTCCCGGTGGAGCGGATCGAGGAAGTGATTCAGCTGGCGGTCTATCGTTCCAACCTAGAGGTGCCGCCGGTGCGGATCCTGAATAACGAAAAACTGCTCAACAACGAACAATTGATAACCGCGTAAGACAGGGGGCCGAAGCCCCCATTTTTTTATTGATCTTCGGCGGATGTCCGGAAGGGAATTTGACGAAGGACTCGAAATAACTTAGAACGTCCATACCGTGAGCCGCTTTGATACCAACGTTTTTTCCGGAACCTCCGGTAACAATCCCAAGCCATGGTGTACAATAGAGTCGGGAGAATGTCGCCGCGTTGAAATGATGATCCGGGCTGCCTTTTGATTCGTAGAAAGGAAGGGGTTCACCCGTGAATACGAATTCTGCATATCCCAAAATCGTCCTGGCGTTGGGCGGCGGCGGCGCGCGCGGCTTCGCCCATATCGGAGTTTTGCAGGTGCTAAAGGAATCGGGGATTCGGCTCGCGGGGATCGTGGGGACCAGCATGGGGGCCTTGATCGGCGGCACCTATGCCGTGGGGACGGACCTTTACTATCTCGGTCAGTTGGTCGAGTATCTTGGTTGGGAGGATCTGATTGATCTGCGCCTGCCCAGGCTGGGGCTGATCGATGGCGTCAAAGTGCAGACGCTGATCGATCTGTTGACCAAGAAGAAATGTTTTGGCGATACGTTCTTGCCCTATTGGGCGGTGGCGACCGATCTATTCAGCGGCGAGGCGGTCATCTTCAAGGAGGGCCCGTTGGCTCCGGCCATCCGGGCCAGTATCTCCATACCGGGGGTCTTCAACCCGGTGGAAGTGAACGGCAGAATTCTGGTGGACGGCGGAGTGGTGGCCGGCGTTCCGGTGACGGTGGCCAAGGAGATGGAGGGGGACCTCGTGATCGCGGTGAATGTCGGCTTCGATCATACCCAGCACCAGATCAATTCGGTCTTTGACGTATTGTCCAAAGTATTGGACATCATGGGGAACCGGCTGGACGAGAGCCAGCTGGGCCTGGCGGATCTGACCATCGCTCCGCAACTGGGAAACATCGGGACCCTCCATTTTCAACGGGCCAAGGAATGCATCGGCATCGGCCGGGCGGCCGCGGAACGGGTCATCCCCGAGCTCCAGCAACGGATCCTTGAGTTCCAAAAGAAAGGTTTGGTAAGCTACACATCATGAATACCGAGATTGTTGTCGTTGGAGCGGGAGCGGCCGGGACGATCGCGGCGCTGACCGCCGCCAAAGCCGGCGCCCGGGTCGTCCTGATCGAGCGGAACCGTTCGATCGGCCGGAAGCTGGCGATCACCGGCGGCGGCCGCTGTAATTTGACCAACCAGTCGGAATTGGCCGAGCTGGTGGCGAATACCCCCGGAAACGGCCGCTTTTTATACAGCGCCTTTCAGAACTTCGATGCCCAGGCGGTGATGGATCTCTTCCAGAATGAGCTGGGAGTCCGCCTCAAGGTGGAACGGGGTAAACGGGTCTTTCCCGAATCCGATCAGGCCCGGGAAGTGGTCGACGCCTTGGCCCAGGCGCTGCGCCGCCATGGCGTGACGCTGGTCTGCGAAGCGCAAGTGTCGGAACTGTTGATCGCGGACGGGCAGATCGCCGGGGTGCGTTGTGCCGATGGCCGGGAGTTCGGCGCCCGGGCGGTGATCATCGCCACCGGCGGCGCATCCTATCCGGGCACCGGCAGCACCGGGGACGGGTATCGTCTCGCCGCCCAGGCCGGCCATACGCTGACTCCGATCCGGCCTTCCCTGATCCCCTTGGAGACCCGGGAGGAGTGGGTAAAAGACCTGGAGGGACTGGCCCTGACCAATGTGCGGGTCAGCGGCTATTATCAGGGAAAGGTCCTGGAAGCCGAGTTCGGCGAGATGCTGTTTACCAGTTTTGGAGTATCCGGACCGGTCATCTTGAGCCTCAGCCGCAGCATCGCCGGCCGGGTGTTGGAGCAGCCGCTCTCGGTGGTGTTGGCGATCGATTTGAAACCCGCCTTGAGCGAGGCCGAGCTGGATCAGCGGATTCAGCGCGATTTCGCCAAGTATGTCAATAAGTTCTTCCGGAATGCCCTGGATGACTTATTGCCGCAAAAACTGATTCCGGTAGTGGTCAAGCTGTCGGAGATTCCGCCCGAAAAGCCGGTGCACCAGATCACCCGGGAGGAACGGCTGGAGCTGGTGCGGCTATTGAAAGGATTGCAGCTGACGATCAGCCGGCCGCGGCCGCTGAAAGAGGCGATCGTGACCGCCGGCGGGGTGAATGTGAAAGAGATTCATCCCAAGACCATGGCCTCCAAACGTACCGCCGGCCTGTTCTTCGCCGGGGAGGTCATGGATGTGGACGCCTACACCGGCGGCTTCAATTTGCAGATCGCTTTTTCTTCGGGAGTGGCGGCGGGATTGGCCGCCGCGGAGCGGGCGCATGAAGCGGAGCAAAGCCGGGCAAACTGAGTCCGGAGGTGGGTACGCGTGCCGGGACGGTATCGTTGGTATGAGCGGCTCTTTTATCATTTGGTGTTGCGGGAAAAACTCTGTTTGCGGCTGGTTTTTATCCTGGTTGCGCTGCTAATAGCCGTCCAGGCGTTATTGTTTGATCCGAAGCTGCGCCGGGCCATGGTCCTGGCGGAACGGCTGGAAGGGAGCGAGCCCCGTTACTACCATTCCGGGCGGCGCAGCCAACCCTAGCTAAAGTCAAATTTTAACCCCGGAGTCGCAACAAGTGACTTGTAAGCGCCGCAAAAGTATGGTAGATTTAATTATAAATATTGGAACGATCGAGCACTCCATGGGGTGCTTTTTTACTAGGCGGACCCGGGTTGTTTCAGGCCATGCCGGGGGAGCGACTTCCTATCTATACCGTCCCCGGCGGGGATCCGGGAGCTTCGGCAGCCTGTTGGCTTGATGGATCGCTAAATCTCCGGCCGGGAGTTTTCGAGGAGGCTTTACCATGCTGGAATCGGGCAGCCGTGAAGTGGCGAAGGCGGCTTTGACCATGGCCATGACTTCTTCCCGCGAGGAAGAGAAGTCGATGAAGGAATATTACCGCAACCACGAGATCCGGGCGGCGGCGGTGGATTACGGCGGCGAGGCGATCGCCGCCATGAAGGCCATTGTCGAACGGGCGGTGGTGGCGGCCAAACGGGAGTTATTGATCAAGGACTGCCACGCCGAGGAGGGCGCGATCGCCGGCGCCACCCGCGAAGCAATGTCGCAGATTCTGATCAAGGCGATCGGTCTGAATATCGGCGGCAAGATCGGGATTGCCCGGAAGGGCGACCATGTCAGCGTCGCGGTTTTTTTCAGCATCGGTCTGGTGCATTTGGACGAGATTGCGGTGGGAATGAGCCACCGGGCGGTGGAGTGAACAACATGAGTGCAAGGATATGGGCGGTGCGGGGCGCCACCACGATTGAACGGGATCAGCCGGCGCAGGTGCTGGCGGCGACGCGGGAATTATTGCAGGAACTTTTTACGGCCAATGGGATACGGCCGGCGGATATTATCAGCATTTTCTTTACGGTGACTCCCGACATCCGCAGCGAATTTCCGGCGGTGGCAGCCCGGGAGCTGGGACTGGCGGATACGCCGTTGATGTGCGCCCAAGAGATCGCCAAAGACGGCGCTTTGCCGCTCTGTATCCGGGTGATGCTCCATTTCCATACCGAATTGGACAAGGGCGCTTTACGCCCGGTCTATCTGAATGACGCGGTAAAGCTCCGGCCCGACCTCGTGTCGGGGTAAGGCCGTTTTGGATTTCCAGCATCGCGACGCTGACGACAAGGAGCGATTCCAATGAAACGTAGCGGAATGTTTCGAGAATGTATTGATCGGATCCCCCCCTATGTACCGGGCAAACCCATCGAAGAGGTCGAACGGGAGCTGGGCTTAAACGGAGTCATCAAAATGGCCTCCAATGAAAACCCGCTGGGACCGTCCCAGGAGGTCCGCCAGGCGGTTATTTACGCGCTGGACCGGGTGGCCCAGTATCCGGATGCCAACAACTTCTATCTGCGGGACGCGCTGGTCGCCGAGTTGAAGGTGGATCCCGGCCAACTGCTGATCGGCAACGGCTTGGACGACGTCAACCGGATCCTGGCGGAGGCTCTGTTCAATCCCGATGATGAAGTGATCATTCCGCAGCCGACCTTCAGCCAATATGAGATCGTGACCCGCCTGATGGGGGCGAAGCCGGTCTTTGTCAAGGGCGACGGCTACCGCCACGACCTCGACGCCATGCTGGCCGCGATCACTGACCGCACCAAGATGATCTTCATCTGCAATCCCAATAATCCGACTGGCACGATCATCACCGAAACGGAGCTGGTCCGGTTCTTGCGGCGGGTCCCCGCTTCGGTCCTGGTAGTCGTCGATGAGGCCTATGCCGAATTCGCCGATGACCCGGCGCTCCCCAATGGAATCCGCCTGTTGCAGGAGGGTTTCGCCAACCTCGTGGTCTATCATACCTTCTCCAAGATTCACGGCATGGCCGGTTTGCGGCTGGGCTATGCGGTGGCCGCGCCGGAGTTGATCCGCGAGACCCTGCGGATCAAGGACCCGTTCAATGTGAACCTGATCGCCCAAGCGGCGGGCGTCGCCGCGCTGAACAGCAAGATTCACATGAAGCTCAGCAAAGAACTGGTGCAGTCGGGCAAACGCCAGTTTTACGAGGAACTGGACCGGTTGGGCATCGGCTATCTGCCGACCCAGGCCAATTTCATCCTGATCGACTGCGGCCAGGACAGCCGGGCCATTTACGATTTCTTGCTGCACAACGGGATCATCGTGCGGGCCACGCATTCTTTCGGCCTGCCCCATTGCATCCGGGTTACCTTCGGCACCGCCGAACAGAACGACCGCTTCTTCCGGGCCTTCCGCGAAGGAATGAAACGTTTGGAAATCACCGCTTAGGAAGTCTGTGCGGGTATCGTCACCACCACCACAACGTCGGGTAGCCGGTGCCTTGGCGGTGCGCATTCGCTTGTACTCTATCATCCTCAGAGGAAATAACCGCAGAAGTTTCTGGGCGGAATCATCCGGCTTCGCTAGCATCTATGGCGCAATCTGTGAAATATGGATTGCGCCTTTTTGATGCGGCGTTAATTTCCCAAATTTAGTTTACAATAATTATAATGAACATGAATGATAATAGTTTCTTTTTCAGTATACAATTGACTTAATTTGGATACAGTGATAAAATCGAAATGAAAAAAATTCTCATTTTCGAGAGGGGTGTCCGAATGAAACGTTATCATCTGCTCATTTCCCTGGTCTTGGCCGCACTGTTTGTCATCGGCCCGGGTTGCGGGGTGCTGCAAGGAGCAACGGGAAAATTGAAAGTCGTGACGACGCTGTTTCCCCAGTATGATTTCGTGCAAGAGATCGGGAAGGATAAGGTCGCTGCCACATTGCTGTTGCCGCCGGGAGTGGAACCCCATTCTTTCGAGCCTTCGCCTCAGGATATCGTGGGTATCCGCAAAGCCGATGTCTTCGTTTACACCGGGGAGTATATGGAACCCTGGGCCCACAAAGTCATCGAGGGCGTCAAAGGGAAGAAGATCGTCATTGTCGATACCAGCCGGGGCATTGAGCTGATGAAAGAGGAAGAGGAACATGAAGACCATGACGAGCATGAAGGGGAGGAGGAGCACCATCATCATGGCGGCAAAGATCCGCATATCTGGCTGGATCCGGTCCTCGCCCGGCAAATGGTGAGCAACATCGTCGCCGGCCTGGCCAAGGCAGATCCGCAGCATGCCGCTTTTTATAAGCAAAACGGCGCCGCCTACCAGAAGAGGCTCCAGAAACTGGACCGGGAATTCGCGGCGGCCTTTGCCAAAGCCAGGACCAAAACGATCATTTACGGCGGGCATTTCGCCTTCGGCTATTTCGCCAAGCGTTACGGATTGAAGTACATCTCCCCCTATAGCGGGTTCGCACCGGATGCCGAGCCGACGCCGCAGCGGATCGCGGAACTCATCAAGACCATCAAAAAGACGGGGACCAAAGTGATCTACTACGAAGAACTGATCGACCCTAAAGTCGCCAAGGTCATCGCCGATCAGACCGGCGCCAAGATGCTGCTGCTCCACGGCCTCCACAATATTTCCAAAGCGGAGTTGAAAGCCAAGGTCAGCTATGTTACACTCATGGAAGGCAATCTTGAACGACTCAAACAAGGGTTGGGGTATGGTGGATAGTATATTAGCGGTTCAAAACCTGACCGTGCGCTACGGCAAACACGAGGTTTTGAGCAAGATCAGTTTTACGGTGGAAGCAGGAGATTATATCGGCGTGGTCGGGCCCAACGGTTCGGGAAAGACGACGCTTATGAAGGCCGTTCTCGGCCTGCTGCCGCTCTACGAAGGGAAAATCACCTTCCACCCGCAGTTGGCGGAGGGGCACTTCATCGGCTACCTTCCCCAAAAAGCCGTCTCGAGCGACCGGCTTTTTCCGGCCAAGGTCAAGGAGATCGTATCCATCGGGCTGCTCGCCAACAAAAAGGAGCCCAAATTCTTTTCGGCCCGGGATTACGAGCGGATCGACGCCATCCTGGAACGGCTGAAGATCGCCGACTTGAAAGACAAAAAGATCGGCAATCTCTCCGGCGGCCAGCAGCAGCGGGTGTTGTTGGCCCGGGCGATGGTGAATTCGCCGCAGATGCTGATCCTCGATGAACCGACCAGCGCCCTGGATCCGCAGATCCGGGAGGAGTTTTACGAACTGATCGAGGGGCTGAACCGGGACGACGGCGTGGTGGTGATGGTGGTCTCTCATGACGTGGGCTCGGTCGGAAAGTATACCAAAAAGATGCTCTACTTGGACCGGCGGCTGGTTTTCTACGGCGGCTACGACGAGTTCTGCCATTCCCAAGAGATGACCGAGTATTTCGGTTTCTTGGCGCAACATCAATTTTGCTGGGGGCACGCGGATGGAAAGCACGATCAGCTTGATCGTTGAAGCGTTACAATATGATTTTATCCTAAAGGCGTTGCTGGTGGGCTCGTTGATCGCGGTCTGCTGCTCGTATCTGGGATTGTTTCTGGTGTTAAAGAAATATTCGATGATCGGCGACGGTCTGGCGCACGTCAGTTTCGCCACCATCGCGCTGGCGCTGCTGTTGTCAGCCTCGCCGCTGCTGGTCTCGATCCCGCTGGTCATCCTATCGTCGTTTTTGATCCTGAAGCTGAATGAAAAAGCCGACCTGCACGGCGACGCCGCCATCGGGCTCATCTCTTCCTTCGCGGTGGCCGCCGGGGTGCTCATCTCCAGCGTGGCCGGGGGTTTCAACATCGACCTTTTCAGCTACCTTTTCGGCAGCATTCTGGTCATCAGCAATCTGGACGTCATTCTGTCGCTGGTCCTTTCGGCGGTGGTGATCTTCACGATCTTCTTTTTTTACAACAATTTGTTCGCCATTACCTACGACGAAGAGTTCGCCCGGGTGATCGGCCTCCGGACCCGGACCATGAATTATCTGATCTCCATCCTGACGTCGATCACGATCGTGCTGGGCATCCGGGTGGTGGGGACGATGCTCATCTCCAGCCTGATTGTTTTTCCGACCGTCACCGCCCTGCAGGTTTCGAAAGGTTTCAAGAGCACCATCTTCATTTCGACGCTGATCTCGGTATCCTGCGTGATCCTGGGGGTGTTTCTCTCCTTCATTCTGAACTTCCCCACCGGAGCCACGATTGTATTCCTGAATGCCGTCTGCTTCGTGCTTTGCTTCGGGCTCAAGAAGCTGAACCTGGCCTAGTCCGCGAATGAAATTTGGGCCCTAGGGTGGATTTGACTTCAAAAGCAGAGCGGCTTATAATGAAAAAGTACCTCCCTCTGTTTGGCGGCCTCGGCTGCGCCCGGGGAGGAAGCCGGCGGGGAGTCCGGTTTTGCCGGAGCGAACCGTATCCGCGGCGGAATAAAAGTCAAAAGAGGTTAGACCGATGGATCGCCAATGGGAAAAGCTGAAGGAGAGCGGTTACCGTCTCACCAAAAAGCGGTCTGAGATCCTGGAAGCATTCGAAGAGGGCTCCGCCCTCAGCGCCGACGATATTTATCAGAAAGTGAACCGGCATTGTAAAGTCAACCGCGGCACCGTCTACCGCAATCTCAATTGCCTGCTCAAGATGAACCTGGTGCGCAAGGTCAACAGCCTCGATCAGGCGGACCGTTACGAGCTGGTGAGCCATCATTGCCAGCACGTTTTGGAATGCGTCCAGTGCGGCGCCACCGTCATGTTTTCGGAGTGCATCTTCGACCAGATGGAGGAGGAGATCGCCTCCAAAACCGGTTATGAGATCAAGCAGCACCACATCGAGATGTACGGCATGTGTCCGGCGTGCCGGCACAAGACCTGACACGCGCTCCGGCCCTACGGGGTGACGCTGCGTTGCCGGGAAAGAAAAGTGGGCGGCCATTTTCTTAGTCATTCGCAAAGATGCCAAAGCAGGCATCTTTTTTTTGATGCCCGGCCGGCCGCTCCGGCTTCTCCGGCTAGAACGGAATGAGCATCCCGGGCCGTCGCGAATGCTCCTCGAACAACCGGGCATGCCCGCGCAGTCACCGCGCCAGCCGCCACAGCAATGGGGCATGATCGCCTACCAACTGCGCATCCTCGCACGCCAACCGGGGATCCTTGCACAGTTACTGTGCAAGTTGGCACAGTAGCTACGCATGTTCCCACACAAACCGCGCCAGCCTGCACAGCAACTGGGCCTGCCCACACCGTCACGGAGCAAGCAGCCGCAGCCGCCGGGCGGGCTTCCAGGGCGGCTGCGGCTGCTTATGGGGCGACCGAAACGGTTGACCCGAGACCCCAATCTCCTCATGGACCTGCCAATCTTCGTCATGTGGGATTTACCTCCTCTCTGCCCGTTGTCTTCGATGCCGCCGCCGCAAAGTTCCTGGCGTTGAATATTGCTACTTTTTCATGTTTTTGGATGGCTTGGGAAGGTGTTGGAAGAAATGTAGCGAAATTGATCCATCCGGATTGTACCGCACCCGAAAGCAGGCGGAGCTGCCACAGCCCGGAACATCCCGGCGGGCGCGGCGCGGCGGCGTGGGGGTCTTCGGACGCTGGTTGGCGGGGCGGGTTGGAGCAGGGGGGCAGCCATGTTAACGATGTTGATCGTGGATGACGAGTACTGGGTGCGCATGGGCATTCGGGAGACCATCCACTGGGAGAGCCATGGTTTTCAGATCATCGGCGAGGCCGGCAACGGCAGGGAGGGCTTGGCGGCGGCCGCCGCCCTGACGCCCGATATCATCATTACCGATATCCGGATGCCGTTGATGGACGGCGTGGAATTCATGGCCGAGCTGCGCGCCGTGGGGATCGACTCCAGGATTATCGTCTTGAGCGGGTATGAGGAGTTTGATTACGCCCGGTCGGCGATCCGTTTCGGGGCCTCGGCCTATCTCCTGAAGCCTATTGAGAACCAGCAGCTGGTCGAGACGGTTTTGAGCGTCGGCGGGAGCATCCAGGAGGCCCGGAAGGCAAAACAGCATTATGACGAGCTCAAAGAGGAGCTCCCGGCTATTCAGAAGCAGTTCATCCTCGATCTGCTCGCCGGGTCCGGCGGCGCCGAAACGGCCTTGCGGGCCAAGTGGAACCGCCTGGAATTGCCGCTCTCCTTTGAGAATCCGATGGTGCTGGTCCTGAAGCCGCTTGATCTCCGGCTGTTGACCCGGCAGTTCTCCCGGGAGCAGTTGGAAGCGTTCGGCGCGACGCTGCAGGAACGGTTCGCCGCGGTCTTCTTCGGCCCTTGGGGTTTCCGCGGCATGGTGCTGGACAAGAATAACGAGGAGATCATCGGCATCATCCAGGCGGACCATTACGAGGAAATGCCCATCGCCACGGTCAAAGCCGCCTGCCGGGAGCTGTTGGCCCAACTCTCACAGTCCTTGGGCAGGGAATATCCGCTGACGATCGGCATCGGCGGACCGGCTCCCGCTCTGACCGGCCTGAGCGGGGCCTATCAGGAGGCCCTGACGGCTTGCGAACACCGGGGGCTGCCCGGCCTCAGCCGGGTTTACTGGGCCAAGGACGACGGGGTGGGAGATTGCCATCCGCTGGTCAAGGCGGCCGTGGCCTATCTGCGGCAGCATTTGGAGCGGGAGATCACCGTGGAACTGGTGGCCAGGGAGTTGTTTGTCAGTCCGTCCCACCTGATGCATTTGTTCAAGGCAGAGCTGGGCAAGACCTTCAATGATTGCCTGGTGGAGTACAGGATCGAACGGGCCAAGGAATTGCTGAGGGAGAACAGCTACAAGATCTACGAGGTCTGCGCCAAAGTCGGCTACAACGACACCAAGTACTTCAGTCAGCTCTTTAAGAAAGTCACCGGTTTCAGCCCCAGCGAATACGGAAAAATTACCTCCTGAACGGAGCCCGGATGATGTGGACGCTCTTCAGCGCTTTACGCCAATTCAAGATCCGGAACCGGCTGGTCATCCTGCTGCTGGTGGCGCTGCTCGTCTCCACCGGGTCGGTCATCGTCATCTCCCGGATGGTGGCTCAATCGCTCCTCCAAAACTATCTGGCCGATTATGTGGAGTCGACTCAGAACGAGATCGCCGCCAGTGTGGGAATGATCGTGGACGAGATCCATCTTCTGGCGGCCCGGCTCACGGTGAATAACGGCATTTACCACCTTTTCAACCGGGAGCGTCAGCTCTCCTTCGCCGCCCGGAGCCGGCGGCTGCGGCAGCTCCTCGACGGCTTGCTGGTGCATAAGGAGATCGTCGGCGCCATTTATATCGTCAACCGGGAGAACCGGATCTACGAGTATGTCCCGGCCGGCCCGATGATTCAAAGGCCCGATCTGCTCGATATCCATCAGGTCCGCTCCTCGGCCCTGCCGATCTGGGGCAGCGTCAAGAAAGATACCGCCGGGGACGCCTATATCGTCTTCGGCCGCAAGTTCGATAATTTCTACACCGGCGAGGCCCTGGGCGAGCTGTTCATCTACATCCGGCAGTCCGCCTTCCACGAGATGTACCGCAAGATGGTTCCGGAAGGCGGTTTCTCCTTCATCATCGCCGACGACCAACGGGTGATCTCCCATCCCGATCCGGCCCAGATCGGCAAGGTCTACTTCGACACCTCGCTCTTCCACACCGACCGGCCTTTCAGCTACAAGAACTCCCGCTACCGCGGCGAGCGGGTCATCGTGGCCATCCGCCAGTTTGACGACCATCTGAAACGGCTGGGGATCCATTGGAAGATCGTCAGCGTCATCTCCGAGCGCCGCCTTTTCCGGGCGATCGCCCGGATCAACCGGCTGGTGCTGTTGATCGGCTCGGCCATTCTGCTGGCCGCCATTCTCGCGGCGGTTTATTTCGCCTTCCAGATCACCCGTTCGGTGGCGCGGCTCCGCGACAAGCTGGAGGCCTTCGGCAAGGGCGGCCCGCCGCCCGCCGCCGGTGGTGGCCCGGCCCGGGACGAGATCGCGGTGCTGGAAGAGAGTTACGACAAGATGGTGCTGCGGATTCAGGATTTGATTCACAAAAACAACCTGGAGAAGGAGAAACAGCGGGAACTGGAGCTGACCGCGCTGCAAGCCCAGATCAATCCCCACTTCATCTACAACACGCTGGATGCGATCGGCTGGATCGCCAAGCTGAAGCGGCAGCCGGAGATCGAGAAGCTGGTGATCGCGCTGGCCACCTTTTTCCGGATTAGCCTCCACAAAGGCGACAAATTCATCACGGTGGAGGAAGAGATCCAGCTGGTGCAGAGCTTTGTCACCATCGAGCAGATGCGTTTCCCCGGGAAGCTGGCCGCGGATTACCGGATCGACCCGGCCATTCGCTCCCTGCCGATCCTGAAGATCATTCTGCAGCCGCTGGTGGAAAATGCGATCAAGCACGGCATCCATCCCAAAGACGGCCCGGGGCGGATCGAGGTCAAAGGCTACCGGGACGGGGACGCGATCGTTTTCGAGGTGACCGATGACGGCGTGGGTTTCACCGCGGACTTCCATTCCCGGTCGGCGGCGGCCCGGAATAAGTACGGCGGTTATGGGCTGCGCAATGTCAACGAGCGGATCAGGCTGGAGTACGGGCCGGGGTACGGAGTGTCGCTTCAGAGCGAGCCGGGCCGGGGCACGACCGTTACCGTGAGAGTCGGCGCGCCGCAAGATCCGGCGCGGGAGGAAGAAACCGCCGGATCATAGCGGCGCGGTTTTCTGCATCTTCAGCAGCAATTCGTTCAAAGGGCGGGTGATGCTGGCGGAGATGATGCGGCTGACCCAGACGGAGCCGCCGATGAAGGCCAGGTTGGACAGGAGCAGCAGCAGGAGGAAGCCGAACAACTGCCGCCGGACGCCGGCCAGGGGCAGCACTTTGACGATGGTATCGGAGGAGTAGGAGATGGGAAAGCCGATATAGAGGAAGCGTCCGAAACGGTCCATGAAGAATTTGGCGGGGCCGTTTTTCTTTGGCCGGCTGCGGAGGGGTTCAACGGGCAGGCCGCGATGGTAGGGGGCCCGGAACAACTCCCGGGAACCGGCCATGATATAGGCGCCGCTCCCCTTCCTGGGGTCGGCGAAGAACTGAAAGAAGGACGGGGTGCGCATATCCAGAAGCACATAACCGAGGCGTTTCCCGGCGGGATTGACGATCTTCAGCGCCAGCGTCAGAATGGCGTTCTGCCCGGAGCGGCCCCGCGCCTCCGGAGCATGAGTCCACCACAAGCGTTGTTGAGCGGAGGTTGCAAAGCAACGGAACGCGCTGTTTTGCATCAGCTGTTCCAGCGTGGGCCGGTGGTTCGGCGCCAGATCGATCGAGTCCGACGAGTAATAGGCGCGGTTGAGACCGTAGATCGTCATTCCGGTCAAGGATACGCTCGAGGTCTGGATGCCGTTCAGCTTGTCAATGGCTTTGTTCACGATCGAGCTGTTGAAGTTGGGGTTTTGCAACGCCCGGATGATGTCTTCGTCATTGAGCAGCAGTTTGGCGGTCTCTTCCATCAGCGACAAGAAGAGCTGGGCGTTCCGGTTCTGTTGCTCGGCGTACTGGACGGCCAGCCGGACCGAATGGCCGATGATATTCTGGCGCAAGGCGCAGTATAGAAAGACGCTGGTGATCAAAGCGCTGGTGGAGATGACCGTCACGATCAGGGCCCGGATCTTGAATTCAAGCCGGTTAAACAAAGAGACCACCTCGCCGGTCGGGCTGGATTGGGTGATTCCGGGTTGCGGAGCTTACATCAAAGCGGATTTGATCCTATTGTAACACTGATTTTACCAAAATTGTAGCGGGCCGTCGCCCCCGGATGGGGGCGACATCGCAGTTTTCCCGACCATTTTTGCAGGTTTACTGCCTTAAAATTTCCAGGAGCTTCGTTTACAATAGATTTACGATACCGTGAGGAGAGATGCGGATGTCGCGCAAAATCGGGCTGTTCGGTTGTGGCGTGATCCTGTTGGCATGCGTTGCGCTGCTTGTCGCGGGCTACCGGGATAAGGAACCGCCGTCCCAACCGGTGACCATTACCGTGGGCGACTGGCCCAGGGAGGATGACCCGCGCCGGAGCGCCTGGAACAAGTATGTCAAAATCATGCGCGATCAGTATCGGGTCACCGTGGTGCCGGATGAATGGTCCTATTCGACCACCTCGTTTCTGCCGCGCGCCGCCGCCGGAAAACTGCCGACCATCTTCAACACCTGGTTCACCGAGCCTCAAAAGATCATCGAAGCCGGATACGCGGCCGATATCACGCCGGTGTTGCAAAAACGCGGCTGGGACCGGGAGTTTGAGCCGGAGATTCTGCGGCTGGTCCAAAAGGACGGCAGAATATACGGGGTGCCGAAAGAAAGCTATCTGATGGGACTGATGTGCAACCTCAAGCTGTTCCGGGCCGCGGGCCTGGTCGGTCCGGACGGCCTGCCGCAGATCCCCCGGACCTATGAGGAACTGGCGCAGACCGCCCGGCGGATCAGGGAGAAGACCGGCCGGCCCGGATTTCTCCTCGAAACCAGCGGCAAGGGCGGCGGCTGGCATTTCATGAATATCGCCTGGAGCTATGGCGCGGAATTTGAGCGAAAAGTGGCCGGCAAATGGCGGGCGGTCTTCAACTCTCCCGCAGCGACGGCGGCCCTGCAATATGTGAAGGATCTCAAGTGGCGCTACGACGTGCTGCCGGATCAGACCTTCATCGACTGGTCCAAGGGCCAGGAGCTGATCGCCACCGGCCAGTGCGCGATGAAGTTCGATGTCGGCTTTGATCATGACGGCTTTTACTATGTCATCGACAATTACGGGATGAAAAAAGCGGATATCGCCATGGGCGCCATCCCCGCCGGACCCCGGGGCCGGGTGGGGCTGCAGGGCGGGGACATGTACATGTTCGCGCCGGACGCCAGCCCCGAGCAGATCGACGCGGCGCTGCAATGGCTGCAGCTGTTGGGCTTCGGGCCCACGCTGTCGAAGCGGGATCTGCGGTACAAGGCCCTGGCCTACCGGCGGGACAATGCCTCCGGCTATGTGGTCGGCAATTCGGGCGTCCCGGTCTGGCTGCGCCAGCAGGCGACCAACCGCCGGATCCGTTCTAAGTACGTCAATGTGAATCTGGCGCTTTTTCAGGAGTATCTGAATTTTGACCGGGTGCGGATGCATCCCGAGGAACCCATCAATTGCCAGGAATTGTACAAAATTCTGGATCGCGTCATTCAGACGGTGCTGACGGATCCCCGGGCCGACCCGGGAGCGCTGCTCGATCGGGCGGCGGCCGAATTTCAAACGGAGTATCTGGACAAATCCAAGCGCTGACCCCATCCCCGGATGACGGCGGCGCGACAACGGAGCTGAGGGAGTCAACCGATGCCGAAAGTAGCGAACCGTTATCTGGAAGTCGATCCCTGGCGGATCATTGAAAAATCGTTCCACCCGGAACAGAGCCTGGTCTCAGAGTCCATCTTCGCACTGGCCAATGAATACCTGGGCGTCCGGGGTTATTTTGAGGAAGGTTACAGCGGCCAACGGCTGGTGGGCAGCTATTGCAATGGTTTTTACGAAGAAGCTCCCGTGGCGCAGGCGGCCTCGTATAAAGGGTTCATCCATAAAACCCGGTTTATGGTCAATACCGTCGATTGGCTGTGGCTCAAGATCCGGCTGGCCGGAGAAACGCTCGATCTGGCGCGGAGCGCGGTCAGCGATTTCCAGCGGGTGCTCGATCTGCGGACCGGCCTCCTGGAGCGGGAATTCATCTGGCGGGCCCGGAACGGCCAGGCGCTCCGGATCTCCTTGCAGCGTTTGGTCAGCATGACCCATCCCCACTTGGGCTGGCAGCGGATCCGCCTGACGCCGCTGAACTTTTCCGGTCCGGTGGAGCTGGAGGCGGGATTAGACTTCGCTCCGGTTCACGAGGAAAAGGGCGAGAATTTCTGGAGCTGCCCGCGCCGGGAGTTGCGCGACGACGGTGTAGCCGTGCTCGGCCAGACGATCCACCTGGGGCGGCGGCTCTTCGCCGCCTTCAAGCTGCACCTGCCGCCCGCCGTGACGACCCAGCCGGTGGAACGGGAGAAATATAGCGGCCTGGGGTTCGCGCTGCAGCTGCGCCTGGGCGAAACCTCGACCGTGGATAAGGCGGTCACTTATTTTGCAGCCAAGGAGCCCGGCGGCGATCCGGACGCGGTCTGGCGGGCCGGCATAGCCGTGGCCGAGGTTCATTCGCGCTTGACCTTTGATGAAGTCTTCGCCCAACAGCAAGCCTACTGGGCCGGGGTGTGGGAGCGCTCCGACATCGCCATCGAAGGCGATCCCCAGAACCAGCAGGGGATCCGTTTTTGCATCTTTCAGCTGTATCAGACGCTGCGCGGGGCCGATCCGGGCGCCAATATCGGGGCCAAGGGATTGACGGGCGAGGCTTATAATGGGCACACCTTCTGGGACACCGAAACGTATTGCTTGCCGTTCTATCTGTTCAACAACCCGGCGGCCGCCAGGAGCCTGCTGGAGTTCCGCCACCGCACGCTGCCGCAGGCGCTGGAACGCGCCAAGGAACTGGACTGCGACGGCGCCTTTTATCCCATCGCCACCATCGACGGCACGGAGAGCTGCGGGCTGTGGCAGCACGCCAGCCTGCAACTGCAGGTCGGTTCGGCGGTCGCCTACGGCATCCGCCATTACGTGAAGATCAGCGAAGACCGGGAATTCCTCTACCGGCAAGGCGTTGAGATGCTGATCCAGATCAGCCGTTGTTACGCCAGCCGGGGACAGTGGAGCCCCCGTAGCGGCGAGTTCGGCTTTTACGGCGTGATGGGGCCCGATGAATTTCAGCTGATGGTCAACCATAACTGTTACCTGAATTTCATGGCCCGAAAGACCTTCGAGTATACCCTGGCGACGTTGCAAACGATGCAAAGCGCCTGCCCGGACCGGCTGGCCGATGTCGCGGCCAGGACGGGATTGCGCCCGGAGGAGCTGGCCGACTGGGAAGCGAAAGCCGCCAGGATGCGGTTGCCGCAGGACCGGGAGAGCGGCATTTATGAAGAGCACGACGGCTTTTTCGATCTGCCGCATCTGGACATCCGGGAGATTCCGGTGACGGATTTCCCCCTCTACCATCATTGGTCCTATGACCGGCTCTACCGCTACGATATGATCAAACAGCCCGATGTGCTGATGTTCATCTTCCTTTACAATCAAGAATTCAGCCCGGCCGTCAAGCGCGCCAATTACGATTATTACGAGCCGCGTTGCATTCACGAGTCGTCCCTCTCGCCGTCGATCCACTCGATCCTTGCCACCGAGCTCGGCTACCACGGCCAGGCGTTTGAGCTCTGCCGTTTCGCCACCCGCCTGGATCTGGACAATTATAACCGCAACACCGGCCAGGGATTGCATACCACTTCGCTGGCGGCGGCCTGGATGAATATTGTCTATGGTTTCGGCGGGATGCGCTCCGACGGAGAGCGGCTGCTCTTCCGACCGGTGCTGCCGCGGCCGTGGCAAGCCTATCGTTTCCGGATCCGCTACCGTGGTTCGACCATCGCGGTCGCCGTCGGGAAAGAGAACGCCGAATTCCAAGTGGTCGACGGTCCCCCGGTCCGGATCGGCATCTACGATGAAGAATATTCCATCGACGCCGCCGGACGGACTGTCGCCATCCCCGAGACCCACCGGGTCTAGCCCAAACCGGCAAGTCCCGTCATTCTTGCTGACAGCGGGAAGAAAATAGTTTTTTAACAAGAGCGCGAAAGGGGGAATCGAGAGCGAACTGCAGTTGGGTCCCGACGTTAGTGAAAAAATGGAGGAGGTAGATGATTTTGCGGTCTGGAAGGAAAATTACAGTGTTTTTGCTCATCGCGTCTTTGCTGGCGTTCACCTTTGCCACAATCGTCACGGTCAGCGCGGCGGAGAACACCATCGAGCTAAAAGTGGTGATCGACCCGGATACCCCCGACAATAAGGCCCGGATCGAGGCGACGCTGGAGCGGATCAAACGCTTTGAAGCAGCTAATCCCGGTATCAAGTGCAAAACCATTCCGTACACCTACACGACCCGCCAGAATTTCTTTGTGATGCAAGCGGCGCATAATGCTCCCGACGTCATCGACGTCTGGGCCACCGAATGCCCGATGCTGGTCGCCAAGGGCTGGGCCGTTCCGCTGGACAATTACCTGAAGAAATGGGACAAATACAGCTGGTACAGCCCGAATTCCTTTGACCCCTTCCGCCTGAACGGTAAAATCTGGGGAGTTCCCTGGACCGGATATGTCAAGCATGTGATTTACAATAAACGGATGTTCAAAGAGAAGGGCGTCCCCGAGCCCAACCTCCGCTGGACCTGGAAAGATTTTGTCGCGGCTGCCGTGAAGCTGACCGACAAGGAAAAAGGGATCGCCGGTTTCGCGCCGATGACGCGCGGCAGTGAAGCGGGCTGGGCGCTGAGCGATCTCATTTACCAGGCCGGCGGGGAGATCGAGACCTACCGGAACGGCAAGTATACCGCCGCCTTCGGCTCGCCCGAAGCCATCCGGGCGCTGCAATTCCTGAAAGATCTGAAGTGGAAATATGACGTGCTCCCCGCCAACTGGAGCAACGGCTGGACCGACGTATTCAACGTCTTTGGCTCCGGCAAAGCGGCCATCGTCTGGGACGGCGACTGGGGCCGCAACGTGGCCATCAACGGCCAGAAGATGAATCCCAGGGACGTCGGCGTGGCGCTGATGCCCAAGGGCGACGGACCCAAAGGCCGCCAAGCCGGCGTGCAGGGCGGACGCTTCTTTGTCATCAATGCCTTGTGCCCGCCCAGGAACCGGGACGCCGCCTGGAAATGGCTGACCTTCGAACTGTGGGGCGAAGGGAACATCACCCGCCTGGAGAGCGAAGCGACCGAAGCCCGGCAGAACAAGCAATACCGCGCCCAGTTTGAGTATTTCCCGCTCAAACCCACCAGCCCCTTTTATAAGCAATGGGAAGCGACCTTCGCCAAGCATTCCGATGTTCTGTTATCCTGGGGCGACGAAGCTTTCTTGAACGCCCTGCCGAAGACCGCCCACACCGAACCGCCGATCGAGGCGCAAGTGGTCTACGGCCAGGTATTGGCGCCCATCGTTCAGGCGGTATTGAGCGATAAAAACGCCGCTCCGGCCAAACTCCTGAAAGAGGCCGCCGCCAAGTTCCAGAAGGAATATCTGGATAACGTGAAGGAATAACGTTCCGGGCCGGCGCCCGGGTCCGTGCCTATTCATCCGGTGGTTAAAACGGAGAAATCACAATTTTGGAAAACGCGTTCAAGCATCGTGATTTTCCAAAATTTCTTTCGATGTATTTACCCACCGGAGTAGCGCCATGAAACCATCGCTGCCTAGGCCTGCTCAGGCCATTAGGCGGCGATGTGTTATGAAAGTGAGTTGACTGCTTTTGAATCCGACAATGATCAAGCCGGCCGGGGAACGGCCGGAGAGTCTGCCGCAGGGCTCGAGGCTCCGCCAGTTTTTCCGGGTCAACGGGATCGGGCTGGCGTTTCTCCTCCCGGCGCTCTGCTTTTATACGCTGTTTCAATGGGGCCCGATCCTCTACAATTTTTTGCTGGCGTTTCAGAACTATACGCCGGGCCTGCCGCCGGTATGGGTGGGCCTCCAGAACTTCCAGCGGGTCTTGAGCGACTCGGTGCTGCCCCAAGCGATCGCCAACACTTTCGCCTTCGCCGGTTGGGCGCTGCTCATCGGCTATGCGGTGCCGATCGTCGCCGCCATCGTCATCACCGAGCTCCGCCGGGGACGGGCCTTTTTCCGGCTGGCGATCTATCTTCCCAATATCATCCCGGCCATTGCCCTGTATATCATGTGGATTTATATGTTCCATCCCACGGTGGGGCTGCTCAATCAGATATTGCAATTTTTCGGGCTGCCGGGTCTCGAATGGCTGCTCGCGCCGAAGCTGGCGCTGGTGTCCCTGGTGATCATGAGCACCTGGGCCAATTTCGGCAGCACCGCCGTGCTCTATATGGCCAGCATCACCGCGATCCAGGCCGAATTGTACGAGGCGGCCGAGATCGACGGCGCCGGAATCGGGGCGCGGATCCGCCATATCACCCTGCCCGCGCTGCAGCCGACCATGGTCTTGCTGCTGTTGCTGCAGCTCCTGGCGACCTTGCAGGTCTTGCAGGAACCTTTTGTGATGACCGGGGGCGGCCCCAACAACGCCACCATGACGCTGATGTATCTGGCCTACAATTACGCGTTTGTCAACGCGGAGTTCGGCAAGGCCGGCGCCTTGGGCATGCTGCTTTTCCTGCTGCTGATGGTGTTATCCCTGATCTATGTGAAACTCACCAAAGTGGTGGGCCAAAAGTAAAAGGAGGCTTGCGCGATGAAGGGCACGAATCGCAGTGTCATCTCGGTTTTCGATCTGAAAAAACCTGGCGTGAAGCTGGGCTATAGCTGTTGTTATGCGCTGGCGGCCGGTCTGGCGGTGCTGATGATCTATCCGCTGTTGTGGGTCCTCTTCGGTTCGCTGAAAGAAGCGAACGAGATCTTTTTGGTTCCGCCGACCTTGCTGCCGAAGACTTTTTTATTCCAAAACTATCGGGAAGCGTGGCAGATCTATGAGATTCCCAAGGTGGTCGCCAACACCTTCATCGCCTTCGGCGGGTTTCTGTTGGTGCGGTTCGTGGTGATCAGCGCCGCCGCCTATGCGCTGTCCCACCTGAAGATCCCCTTCCGGACCGGGTTTTATATGATCTTCCTGGCCACCTTGATGCTGCCGTTCTTCGCCTATATCATCCCGGCCTATCTGGTGGTGTTCCAGTTGGGGCTGCTGAATACCTTCTGGGCGGTCTGGCTGCCGGCCGGGGCCGACTCCTTCACCTTATTGCTGTTGAAGGGGTTCTTCGACGGCATCCCCGGCGAGCTGTTCGAGGCGGCCCGGATCGACGGCGCCTCGGAATTGAAGATCCTGCGGGTGATCGTGCTGCCCCTGGCCAAACCGATCCTGGCGGCGCTGACCATCTTCGCCTTCATGGCGGTCTGGAACAACTTTCTCTGGCAGCAGATCGTGCTCTCCTCCGGCGACAAGTGGACCATCTCGGTGGCGCTCTGGTTCCGGTCGCTGGGCAATGTCGGCGCCACGGTGGCCCAGAACATTCAGCTGGCGGCGATGCTGATCAGCACCATTCCGCCGATGATCGTCTTCCTGTTCTTCCAGAAGTACATCATCGAGGGGGTCACCTTCTCGGGGATCAAGGGGTGAGGAATCTCGGGAGCTGCCCGTAAAGCCCACGATCTGGGGAGCGTTTTTTGATTGCCTCGAGGGAGCCTCCATTTCTCCTCCGGGTCAAAGGAGAACTACCGGAGGAATATTCTGCGTAATTTTCGAATAAGGAGCGACAGCATGAGCACGATGCAAGCGGCGATTTTCGATCTTGACGGCGTGATCGTCGATACCGCCAAATATCATTACCTGGCCTGGAAGCGGCTGGCCGGGGAGTTGGGCTTTGATTTCGCGCCGGAGGACAACGAGCGGCTGAAAGGGGTCAGCCGGATGCGGTCGCTGGCGATCATTCTGGAGATCGGCGGGATCCGGCTCTCCGAGGCGGAGCAGGCGGAGTGGGCCGCCCGGAAAAACGCATGGTACCTGGAGTATATCGGGGCCATGACGCCGGCGGAGATCCTGCCGGGGGTGGTGCCTTTTCTGAACAGGCTGCGGCAGCGGGGGATCAAGACCGCGCTGGCCTCGGCCAGCAAGAATGCCGGGCTGATCCTGGAGAAGCTGGGGATCGGCCCGCTCTTCGACGCGGTGGTCGACGGCAATGCGGTGGCCAAGGCCAAGCCGGACCCGGAGGTTTTCGTGACCGCCGCCGCGCGGCTGGGAGTGCCGGCCGGGGAGTGCGTGGTATTCGAGGATGCGGTGGCCGGGATCGCGGCGGCCCGCGGCGCCGGAATGGCGGTGATCGGCATCGGCGATCCGCGGATCCTGACCGAGGCCGATCTGGTCATCGCCGACTTCACCCGGCTCAACGAAGCGTTGCTCACCGGCGAGCCCAGCGACGCCGCGCTGCTGATCCGGGAGGAGGGCTTCCGGCCGGAGCGGATCGAGCTCAATGGGAGCAAGTTCGTGTTGGGCAACGGTTATGCCGGCTACCGGGGAACGCTGGAGGAGGACGGTGCCGCCGAACAGGCGGCCTGCACGCTGGCGGGGCTCTACGACCGCCGGGGCGAGGCGTGGCGGGAACCGGTCAACGCGCCCAACGGCTTTTACACCGTCCTGCATTACGAGGGCCAAAGGCTGGCGGCGACGGCCCTGCCGCCGCGCGAACATTGCCAGGAGATGGATATGCGCCGCGGGTTGCACCGGCGGGCGACGCGTTTCGCGGTGGAAGATGCCACAGTGACGATCGCGGCGGAGCGTTTCCTGAGTCTGGCCGATCCCCATCTCTTGGCCCTAGAGTACCGCTTCCGGGCCGATCGCAGCGGCCAGGTCCTGCTGGAGACGGGGATCGACGCCGCGGTCTGGGACATCAACGGTCCGCACCTGGCGCAGCTGGCGTTGGACCAGCGCGACGGGCAACTGCTGGCGGAGGCCGTGACCAACGAAGGCGAGGGGCTGGCGGTGGCCGAGGCCTGGGATTGGGACGGACCCTGCACGGAGGTGGAAGGGGAGCGGAATATCCTGCGCCGGGTGGCGCTGACGGTCGAAGCGGGCCGGGAATACTGTTTCCACAAGTATGTCTCGATCTTCACCGCCAAGGACGGGGTCCCGGACCCGGCCGGAGCGGCGCTGGCCCACAACCGGGAGGCGCGCGGCCTGGGTTATCAGCGTTTGCGACTGCGCCACGCCCAGCTTTGGCATGAGCGCTGGCTCCGGGCGGATGTGCGGATCGACGGTGATCCCGTCGCCCAACTGGCGTTACGCTACAGTATCTATCTGCTGCTTTCGGCCGCGCCGGCGCATAGCGGGCAGGTCTCTATTCCGGGGCGGGGGCTCTCGGGCCAGACTTATAAGGGGGCCATCTTCTGGGACACCGAGCTGTTCATGCTGCCCTTCTTCGATTACACCCATCCGGAATTGGCGCGCAATCTGGTGCTGTACCGCTGCCATACCCTGGCGGGAGCCCGGCGCAAGGCTGCGGAGTACGGTTATGAGGGCGCGTTTTACGCCTGGGAGAGCCAGGAGCGCGGCGACGACGCCTGCACCTTGTTTAATGTGACCGATGTCTTCACCGGCCGGCCCATGCGCACTTATTTCCGGGATAAACAGATCCACATCAGCGCCGCGGTGGCCCACGCCATCTGGCAGTACTGCCGGATCAGCGGCGACCGGACCGTGCTCTTGGCGGGCGGGGCCGAGGCCATCCTGGAATGCGCCCGGTTCTTCCATTCGCACGCCTATTTCAAGCCGGCCCAAAACCGTTATGAGCTGCTGGAGGTGACCGGGCCGGACGAGTACCACGAGCGGGTGGCGAATAACGCCTATACCAACGCCATGGCCCGCCGGACGTTCCGGATCGCGCGGGAACTCCTGGAGTGGCTGCAAACGGAGGAGGAGGAATACGGCCGGGCGCTCCTGGCCAAGCTGAGGATCGCGGACGGAGCCGCCTTCATCGCGGATATGGCCGAGCGGCTGTACGTCCCGGCGCCGGACCCCGGGACGCTGCTCATCGAGCAGTTCGACGGCTACTTTCGCCTGGAGGATGTGACGCTGGCCGAGCTGAAGGGCAGGATGAAGCATCCCCACGAGTACTTGGGCGGCGGTAACGGGTTGGCCACGACCACCCGGATCCTGAAACAAGCCGACGTGGTGGCGCTGCTGAACCTCTTCAAGGAGGAATATTCGCAGGATGTCAAGCGCGCCAACTGGGAGTACTATGAGCCCCGGACCGAGCACGGCTCCAGCCTGAGCCCCTGCGTCTATGCGATGCTGGCGGCGGACATCGGCAAGCCCGATTGGGCTTATCCCTATTTCATGAAGACCGCCACGCTCGACCTGAACGGCGATTATAAACGGTTCGTCGGAACGCTGTACATCGGCGGCACTCATCCGGCGGCCAACGGCGGCGCCTGGATGGCGGCGGTCCTGGGTTTCGGCGGGCTGCATTGCGACGGGGAAACCATCCGCTTCAAGCCGGCGCTGCCTTCACACTGGCAGGGGTTGAGTTTCCATTTTCAGATGAAGGGAGACTGGTTCGCGGCGGAAATCACGCCGCAAGCGGTGCAAGTCACCGCCGCTGCCGCCAACCGCGCCACTGTCCGCGTAACCATCGCCGGGCAGACGCTGGATTGCGCGCCGGGACAGACGGTTACCGTCCATGGAGAATTCGGCCGCGGCGGTGCTGAACCCGGAGGAGAAGCGGCGGCCGGATAAGAAACAGCAGCCGGACGGAGCGGGATGAAGTGATATTTTTTTGAAAGACGAGCATGTTCGGTGACGGAGGGGATAACCCGCGTGACGGAACATGCTTTTTTATTGGCCGGATCAGTGGCGCGAGCGGTTCGCGGAAGGCATTCAGTTACTGAATGAGCATGCGCGGTAACTGTGAAAGCATATTCAGTTAGTGAACGAGGATGATCAGTAACTGAACAACCATATTCCGTAACTGAACGAACATGTTTAGTAACAGAATGAACATCTTCAGTTACTGAATGAGCATGTTCAGTAACTGAATGAGCTTGCACAGTTACTGAGTAAGGATATTCCGTAACGGAACGAAAATGTTTCGTAACAAAATGAAAATCTTCCGTAAGGGAACGGCAATGTTTGGCAACTGAATGAAGACGCGCAGTAACTTTGGGAACTGATTTCGTAACAAGAAAACCCCTAAAGACCGCTCTACTGGCAAAGGATTTTTTCTACTATTTTTTGGCAAGCTTTCAGGATATAATAAAGTAGATTAATTTAGCACCAATGGAGGAACGGAAACAAAAAAATCGAAACTTAAATTGGTAAGGGTTATAGGGCCAATCAGAGAGATACGAGAGTCCTGGAAACTTGTGTTAATAAGCTTTCATAGAGAAAAGAATGGGTAGTGTTGACTTAACTCTTAAGAAGACAAACGTTTCGATAGGGGTGATCGAATGATCTATATTCAGGATTTAACCATTAAAGTTTTTCGGGGCATAAATGAATTAAAATTGAAAAATTTGGCTGAGATCAACATCATTACTGGGATCAATAACTCGGGTAAAACTTCAATTTTAGAAGCGATTCGTTTAATAGAAAATCCGTTGGATATCATTAATGCAGTCAGAATATCTCGACAAAGGGAAAACTTATTTCCACCATTGATGGGGAGAGGAAGACTTGGAAGTTTTGATTCGTTCATAAACATGTTTGGCAGGGATGGTAATATAAACCGAATAGTGCTCTCTGGAAATTTTAATAGCATAACATTTGATTTAAAGATTGAAGGTACTATAGAAAAAAGATTGCTTGATATTGATGAGTTTAAGAAAAATTCAAAGAATCGATATGGAGTAGTCGATCAGGATATAATTAATGGAGAAATTGATTGTTTTGTCGGAATAATTGGTTATACGAAAAATGGAAAACACACTGAGGAGAATGTGCTACTTTCACGCTATGATAAGTTTATATCCAATAACAGAAACGCGACAATCAATATAGAGTATCTATCCCCGATTGACCATATTATTAAAAATACTCACATCAATCAATTGATTAAAAGTGGCCTTAAGAGTGAGGTTATTGATGTTTTAAGAATTTTTGATCCTCAAATCAAAGGACTGGAGATGATTGGTGAGGGTTTTAATATTGTGCCTTATATTGATCATGAAAACCTTGGCCTTATGCCATTATCTACATATGGTGATGGTTTAAAAAAGGTTTTATTATTAGCATCTTCTATTGTAAAGGCCAAAAATGGTATTTTACTAATTGATGAGATCGAAACAGCCATCCATGTTAGCGCACTAGAAGAGATCTTTAAATGGTTTGTTGTGGCTTGTCAAAAGTTTCAGGTTCAAGTTTTTGCAACCACTCATAGCCTCGAAGTGATCGATGCAATTTTAAAAGGTGTTGCAGTTAGTTATGAGAAAAATAATATAAATGCGGAAAATGATCCACTCCGAGTAATTACTTTGAAAAAGCAAAACCAAAAAACTTTAGCGCGCTCACTTCCAGGTAAAGAAGCATTGAATTCCAGAGAAGAATTTGACATGGAGTTGAGACAATGAACAGCATTATATTTTGCGAAGGAAGAGTGGACGCTGTTTTGATTGGACAGTATTTGGTTGCTAATAGGGAATGGGCATATTCAAGAGAGTTCAAAGAAAATTTAAAATTAAATCCAGAAGATAAAAAACAGCTAATAAATGCATATAAAAGAGACAATGACTGGGTTTATATTTGGGCGGTCGGTGGGAGAAACAGGTTCCAAACCCCTATACAAAAAGTTTTGACCTTGAATCAAAAGGCAGATAATGAATCAGGTTTTAGAAATTACATTATTTTGGTTGATAATGACGGTGGAGAACAATCTGAAATTCAAACGGAATTTTGTAATTGTTTTCATATCACCCGACTTAGAAATAATGAATGGGAAGATTTTCATTATGTAAATGGTTTCGGAGAGGATAGTACAGCAAGAATATTACTAACGATTATTCCGTTTGATGAACCAGGTGCTCTAGAAACGGTTATGATCAATTCATTGGCTGAAAAGGATGATGAGAATATTGTACCTAGGTGTCTAGAGTTCGTTGATGGTATACAAACAAGAAAATATTTGCTTAATCGACGTGAAAAATTGAAGGCAAAGCTATCAACGATTGTTTCAATTATATCTCCAGATCGGGCTGTAGATAGTCTAGTGGAAATCATCGAGGGTATTGAATGGAACAAGTATAACTCAGTTAACCGCGCGTTCAACAAATTATTGGAATTATAGACCGAATGGTGTTATTTAAGTAATGAATTATGAATCAGGAAATCTATAGCCCTTGAGATTCAAAAAGGACCAAATCAGATCATTAAGAATTCTTCTAATGTTTTTTATTGAGTGTCCGGCTCATAAACCATCAAATCTCCCGGCTGGCAATGGAGAGCATTACATATGCGGTTGATTACTGATAAATCCACCCTGGTGCAGGTATTGTTATAGATTGCATACAAGGTGTTTTTATTGACCCCGCTTTTTTCTTGGAGTTCGGGGACTTTCATCCGATTGTTTTCAAACATCAATCTGTCGAGCGTGAACCGAATCATTGTAAAACCTCTCTTTGGCTAATTAACTATGTATATTATACCTTTTTCTAGTGAAAGCAGCAAATTAAGTAGTGAAAAAATCCAATGATTGATTGACAAAGAATGTTGTCTGTTATAAAATGAATAATGTACAAATTGCATATTAACGGGCAATAATTACAATGAAGTATGTACAAAATTTTTATTGAATCAGTACGTTATGCAAAGCTTTATATGTGCTTTTGTTACGCAGGAAAACTGCAAAAGATTCTTTACCTCCAGGAGGTCCTCCCATGCTTACCAGCGACAGCAAAGGCATTTACGAATTCATCTTCGACCGGATTTATAAGATCAACGAGGAACTCCTGCCGCACGATGCGGAATACCGGGAATGGGGCCGGAAACAGCGGGAGGTTCTGGATCGACTCTGGGCCGGGCTTGCGCCGGAAGAACGGAAAATGCTCGATGATTTTGACGTCAACCGGACCATGCAGATGAACCGGAGGGATGAATTGTTTTACAGCCGGGGGTTAATGGATGGGATTATCCTCGCCGCTTGGATCGAGCGGATAAAACGGGGCGGAGAGCTTTCAGTCCCGTGAACCATGGCAATCAGTTCTGAAGAAAGCGTTGCCATAGAACGAGTGTTCGTGGTATCCTTTAGAATAAGGTGCAAGTTTGGATAGCATCCCTCGAATGACTTTACTGGATAGTCATTGTGAGCAGCAGAAGAAAAGTCTGGGCATAGAGCAACACAAATTAATAGTGACAGGCACTTCAAATTATGACGGTTGTTTATTTTTAGAAATGGAAATAATATTTTCCTGTAAAGACGATAATAGCCTCTTTGATGCTGACTTGAATATTAGACACTGCTTTATCGATAATTGGGTCGTAAACGATGTTTAAATTCTTAAAAAAGGTTTTTTTAGTTGATTTGGATGATTCGTTGACTTATCCGTCTGCCCAGACAATCTGTAACGCCATTGAAAAATATTGCAGGAGTTCCAAAGAAAAGTGCCAGTTCGTCAGCACCAAAAAACCGGTTACATTCTATTTGGAAGACAAATTATTTGCTGCGGAAATCACTATGGCTCGGGGCGGATATATCATTAAGTGCATTGAAAAATAATAAACAGGGTGATGAGCATAGGTCATGATTGTTGTTTTTTGCCATACTTGTGTAAAATATAATTTTTGACCTCGTCGAACTCTTTCAGAGCTTCCTCCGGCAAACCATTGCCAATGTTGAACCTGGTCAGTATTATTTCCGCTGATTCACGTACCTCGGAACGCCCAAGTAAAAAATCGGCCGAAACATGAAAGAAATCGGCCAATTTATTAATAGTATCGGGAGAGGGAGTCCGTTCTCCGCTTTCATACTTGCCAATGGAGGAAACGGATACACTCAACAAATCGCCAATTTCTTTTTGACCGAAGTTTTGTTCTTCACGCAATAAGCGAAGTCGTTCTCCAAACGATACCATTTTAAACACCTCACAGCGATTCTTTTTCATTCATTTTCCCTACTGCAAGACTATTTGTCTATATTGTTTGAAAACATTATACATATAGTATAAATTTCGATTGACATCAACACATAAAGTCTATAAAATGGATGTTGATGATACAAATAGTGTTAATGTTCTCACCGAAAGGCAATTCCACAAGCCCACACTGAAAGCATTTTTGAACATCTTGAGTAACATTTTATAGTTATTCTCGGAGGAATGATTATGCTTACCAGCGACAGCAAAGGCATTTACGAATTCATCTTCGACCGGATTTATAAGATCAACGAGGAACTCCTGCCGCACGATGCGGAATACCGGGAATGGGGCCGGAAACAGCGGGAGGTTCTGGATTAACTCTGGGCCGGGCTCGCGCCAGAAGAACGGAAAATGCTTGATGATTTTGACATCAACCGGACCATGCAGATGAACCGGAGGGATGAATTGTTTTACAGCCGGGGGTTAATGGATGGGATTATCCTCGCCGCTTGGATCGAGCGGATAAAACGGGGCGGAGAGCTTTCCATCCCGTGAACCATGGCAATCAGTTCTGAAGAAAGCGTTGCCATAGAACGAGTGTTCGTGGTATCCTTTAGAATAAGGTGCAAGTTTGGATAGCATCCCTCGAATGACTTTACTGGATAGTCATTGTGAGCAGCAGAAGAAAAGTCTAGGCATAGAGCAACACAAATTAATAGTGACAGGCACTTCAAATTATGACGGTTGTTTATTTTTAGAAATGGAAATAATATTTTCCTGTAAAGACGATAATAGCCTCTTTGATGCTGACTTGAATATTAGACACTGCTTTATCGATAATTGGGTCGTAAACGATGTTTAAATTCTTAAAAAAGGTTTTTTTCGTTGATTTGGATGATTCGTTGACTTATCCGTCTACCCAGACAATCTGTAACGCCATTGAAAAATATTGCGTGAGTTCCAAAGAAAAGTGCCAGTTCGTCAGCACCAAAAAACCGGTTACATTCTATTTGGAAGACAAATTATTTACTGCTGAAATCACTATGGCTCGGGGCGGATATATCATTAAGTGCATTGAAAAATAATAAACAGGGTTTATGAGCATAGGACATTGTTGAACCTGGCTAGTATTTTTTCCGCTGATTCACGTACCTCGGAGCGCCCAAGCAAATAGATACCCTAAAGTTGACCATTGTAAAATCTTTTGTTATACTAACGCTATCAATCGATAGGATAAATCGTTTTATAGGGTTCCGCAGTTCCTTTCGGAACTGGCCTGGTCCGAGATAAAACGTACAGTTGACTGTGTACACGGAAGGATAAAAGCCTGGGAGATATTTGAGATATCGCCCCAGGCTTTTTTATTTTTTGATTTTAAAGGAGGTGTAACATTTGGATATAAAGGAATTTTGGACCATAATCAAATTTGAATATTAACCTGGATAGGAGTGAAAGTTATGCAATGGCTTTTTTTAGTGATAGCGGGAGTCTTTGAAGTGTGGTGGGCTGTCGGTTTAAAGTATTCGCATGGCTTTACTAAATTCATGCCGAGCGTGTTTACAATCTTTGGGATGATCGCGAGCTTTTATTTTCTGTCATTCGCCTTAAAAAGTCTTCCATTGGGGACTGCATACGCCATTTGGACCGGAATTGGTACAGTCGGTACGGTCATTTTGGGAATCGTTTTATTTAAAGAACCCATCGACATCATTCGATTGATTTGCATTGGATTGATCGTCGTTGGAATCATTGGATTGAAATTAGGATCAGTTCATTAAAAGCCATGTGATAAAGTCTTTCGAAATGGAGATCAGCATGCAAAAAGGTTAAAAACGACTTTATCACTTGCTTCTCTGAGCTTTTGTGTTCAACCTGACCTGCGGCCAGGGTTTATCACAACGCTTTTAAGTGAAGTTTTGTATGATACAGCTGCGGATAAAACAGGGCGGAGAGCTTTCAGTCCCGTAAGCAATGGCGATCCGTTTCGAAGAAAACGTTGCCACAGAACGAATGTTCGTGGTATTATTTGGAATATAAGAGCAAGTTAGGGTACTACCCTCGAATGACTTTACTGGATAGCATCGGATACAGAATTGCCCCGGGAGGAGATATTAGCTAATGTCACAGCAAAGAAACAGCGCGGTCTGTGACCGTCTCAGGGAAGAAGCTGCGGACGGGGAGCTTTTTGAACAGGCCAAGGAATACGCAGTGAGCTATATGTGCCAGATTCTCGATCAGCCCGTTTTTCCGGGTCCGGGTGCAATCGATGGTCTGGATGTTTTCAGAGAGCCGCTGCCGGTCCATTCCGGGGATCCTTACGAAATCCTCGGAAGGCTGCATCATTATGGCTCACCGGCAACGGTGGCGCAAACCGGCGGACGTTACTTCGGATTTGTCAATGGCGGCATCATCCCGGTTTCCCTGGCTGCCAAATGGTTATCGGATGCGTGGGATCAAAATGCCGCGCTGTCCATCATGTCTCCGGTGGTTTCCGTGCTGGAGGAAGTCTGTGAAAACTGGCTGGTCGATTTGTTCCATTTGCCGAAAGGGACAGCCGCGGGCTTTGTGGGAGGGAGTTCGACTGCAATGCTCTGCGGTCTGACTGCGGGAAGAAACCATCTGCTCGAACAATTAGGCTATGACGTCAGTAAAAAGGGACTCTTCGGCGCACCTGAAATCCGGGTCATAGTCGGAGCAGGCGCGCATTCATCCGTGTTCAAAGCGCTGGCAATTCTGGGTCTTGGCAGCGAGCGGATTGTGAAGATTCCGGAGGACGATCAGGGGAGAATGGTCGCCGCTGCCCTTCCGGAGCTGGATAGCAGGACTTTGCTGATTGTGCAGGCCGGGAATGTGAATACCGGTTCATTTGATGATTTTCAGACGATCTGCCCCAAAGCCCGCGCCGCCGGGGCCTGGGTCCATGTGGATGGCGCCTTCGGGTTATGGGCGGCCGCCTCCGCCCGATTAAACTGCTTGACGAAAGGGGTGGAGAGTGCCAGCTCGTGGTCTTTGGACGCGCATAAAACCCTGAATGCTCCGTATGACAATGGAATTATCATGTGCTCCAACCGGGAGACACTGACCAAGGCTTTGCATATGGCAGGTTCCTACATCATTTACAGCGACCACCGTGATGGCATGCTCTACACTCCGGATATGTCCAGGCGCGCCAGAGCGGTTGAGCTTTGGGCGGCATTGAAATCGCTCGGAAGAAACGGCGTTTCGGAGCTGGTCGATGATTTGCATGACAAAGCGGTTTACTTCGGGGAACAACTGAAACAGCATCATTTTGTGATCCATAATGAGATCGCATTCAATCAGGTCCTTGTTTCAACAGGAAACCCCGATATCACCGCAAAGACGCTAAAGAATATTCAAGCCTCCGGCATCTGCTGGGGTGGCGGCGCGACATGGCGAAACGACCCGGTCATCCGCATCAGCGTCTGTTCCTATCGAACAACCTATGAAGACATCGACCGCTCCGTGGCAGCATTCGTCCTGGCGAGAAAAATCGCAACGGACCGCCGGTGAAGTTACGTGGATGAAAAGTCATGGGGGGAGGCGTTTTCGGTGAGTTATTATTTCGTGGCCCAGATCCAAATCCGGGATGAGGCGGAATATCAAAAGTATTTGAACGAGGTGGATGAGGTATTCAGCAAGTTTGAAGGAGAATATCTTGCGGTCGATCCCAATCCCGCAGTCATCGAGGGAGAATGGAAGTACAGCCGGTTCGTCATGATACAGTTCCCCGATGAAACGGCATTTCAACGTTGGTATCAATCGCCGGAATATCAAGCAATCCTGCGCCACCGTCTGCGAGCCGCCCAATGTGATACCGTTCTGGTGAAAGGGTTGTAATCTAATTTTGATTGCTTTTTTTGTTGGCGCGAATGAGTCCCTTCATTACAATTCATCTTATAGTCCGCCAATGTTTTTCAGAAATTCACCTGGAGTCATCACGGCGCAAAAGCGTTTTAATGGCTCCAAATCGGCGATGTTTGAGCTAACAACCACATCAGGGCGGCACTGAACTGCGGCTAAGAGCAGATGGAAGTCTCCGAGATCGGTTTGGTGGAGCGGTATCTTTAGCATATCGGATAATTCGGCATCGATGGGCCACCAATCCGCAAATTTGGATAAAACCACCCAAAGGGGTGTATCTTCAGGAAAAGTCGAAACAAATCGATAGGTCTGGCGAATGGACAGCGCCGCGCCAGGATCGAGTATTGCGGCAAAACCATTTAAAAGCCATGTGATAAAGTCTTTCGAACCGGAAATTGCCTTGCAAAAAGATATCAAACGACTTTATCACTTGCTTTTCTGAGCTTTTATGAACACCCCGACCTTCGGACGGGGTTTATCACAACGCTTTTAAAAACAGCGCGATTTCTTCCGGCATATAAATACGGCGGGCCGCTCTTTTACCGATCCCATCCGAACAAGCCTTATGAATGAATTCAGCAATCACCGCCTGAGAAATAACGGGCTGGTATAGCGGAGTAGCCCCCAACTTTAATAGCCGCATGTTCCATCCGTCCGGCTTAACCAAAGCCCCGCAAAAAACGGTGGTATCCAAAAGAGCGGTGGGCCGAGGGCTCATCGCTCAAACTCGTCGATGCCGGGTGAGTTCGAAAAACGTGAATTAATTTGCTCCGTTGTTTCTTGAAACGCCCGGACTTTGGAGAGATCGCCAAATTGTGCCGCCGGGATGCGCCAAGCGCCGCCCGGAGTTTGGATGGCTTGAATTTTGCCTTGTTCACACCATTTTCTGACCATTCGGTCGGATACTTGAAAGGCTGTCGCGATCTCGGCGGTCTTGTAGTAGGCTTTCGCCGTTACCGGATAGATATCGATCTGAAGTTCTTCAGCGGCAGAAACAGTTAGTTCATCGGCATATTGGAGGAACCGGGCAGCGATTTTTTTCCTGGTTTCGGCTTTTTGAAGATCCTTTTTGACGACAATCATACTCATTTTTCCCACCGTCCCATCTCCATTCTACAGCGATTCCGGAAATTCCGCAAGTTCCGCTATATAGTATGGCCGATTCATGGGAATATTTCCAAATTCGCCGGAGAAAAGGCGGGCATAGAATCGGGGGCGAAAAAAATTTCGCTTGAAAATGAAGTTTAAAAGCATTTCATCGAAGATCGAGGGAAAGTCAGCTCCTTGTCACACCCGTTTCTTATACTGCCCCGGCGCGATGCCGGTGGTTTTCTTGAACATCCGGATGAAGTTGGAATAGTCGCGGAATCCCGACATCTGGCAGGCCTCGGTCACATTATGCCCCTCCGCCAGCAGCTTTTTGGCCCGGGCGATCCGCTTGTAGATGATATACTCGTGGAGCGTGCTGCCGGCGTATTGCTTGAATAACCGGCTGAGATGAAAGCGGTTGACGTAGAGGCGGCGTTCCAGGGCTTCCAGGGAGAGATCCTCCTCCAGATTGGCCTCGATATAATCGAGCACCGGCATCAGCTGTTCCGGCGGATCGAAGCGCTCGGCGACGGGCCGGATATCCAGGAAGAGCTGTTCGATATAGACCAGGAGTTCGATGAGATAGGTCAGGCGCAATAGCGCCGCGCCATCCCCCGCCCGGTCGCAAACCTCCTCGATCTGCGCGAACAGCCGCCGCGCCGTCAGGATCTGCTCCGGCCCCAGGTTCAGCTTATTTCCCTCGCCTTTGGGCCGGTCCGTAAAGCACTGCAGCATGTCGAAGCCGGGACCGCTAAAGAGTCCCAGCAGTTCGGGGCTGAAATGAACCGTAATCCGTTCGTAAACAGCGGGCGTCACGAAGGTCGGCCGGTGAATCTCATGATTATTGATCAACAATAAATCGCCCGGCTTCAACTGGTAGATCTGCTTCTCGATGAAATAGCGGACATCGCCGGAGATGAAGAAGTAAATCTCGAAAAAGTTGTGCAGGTGGAAGTCGAACGTCTCCGGGTAGCGGTCCTTTTTGTGACTGTAGCTGATAAAGCTTTCGCGATCCTGGTAATAACGCTCCAGCAACATCCGAACCTCCTTCGCAATATGTCAAGAAAAGCAATATTGAACGCAAAATTAGCCAAGAATATGGGTTTAATCAATATTATACTATATCCATCAGCATTACAGGGAGGAGTTTCAATGAAATTCGCAGTATTTACCGTCAGTACGCCGGAGTATGACCCGCGCCAGACCGTCCGGCGGTTGCGGGAGATCGGCTACGACGGCGTGGAGTGGCGGATCGCCGCGGCGCCGCCGGCGGAGAAACCGGCCGATTATACCTATGAGCGGCGTTACTGGTGTTATAATCAGAGCACGTTGGATCTGGAGACGCTGCCGGAGCGGGCGGCGGAGGTCCGGGCTTTTACCAGCGAGGCCGGGCTGGAGATCTGTTCGCTCACCACCTATCTGCTGCCGGACCAGCTTGCGGCGGTGGAGCGGGTGCTGCAGGCCGCCCGCCAAATGGACTGTCCGAATATTCGGGTCAACGCCCCGAATTTCAAGGACGGCGATCATTACCCGACGCTCTTTGAGCGGACCGTCGGCCAACTGCGACAGCTCGAACCGCTGGCTGCCCGGTACGGCGTGCGGATCAATCTCGAGATCCACATGGGCAACATCATTCCCAGCGCCAGCGCCGCCTATCGCCTGGTCTCCGGCTTCGACCCCCGGCACATCGGGATCATCTTCGACCCCGGCAATATGGTTTATGAAGGCTTCGAAAACTACCGGCTCGGCGTGGAACTGCTCGGGCCGTACCTGGCCCACGTCCATGTGAAGAATGCCATTTGGCAACAGACCGAAACCACGCCCGACGGGGTCCAGGTCTGGCAGCCAACCTGGGCGCCGGTGAAATCCGGTTTCGCCGACCTGCGCCGCCTGGCCCGGGTGCTCAAGGAAGCGGGCTATCAAGGCTACCTGTCGCTGGAGGATTTCTCCAATGAAGAGGATACCGAGAGCAAACTCCGGAACAACCTGGCTTTCATGAAGGAGATCACCGCTTAAGCTCCCGGACCCTGAGGAGGGGAGAAGGGGCGCGCCCAGAATTGCGCCGTCCCGGTGAGGGCACGGCCGGCCCTGCTCCGGCAAGGCACGGCCTCCCAAGAGATGATGAAGAACGGAGAGAAACTACTGATGAGTCAATTTATCCTAAGCGCCTTTGCGGATGAGATCGCCGACGACCTTCAGACCCAGATGGACGTCCTGGAGGAGCATGACATTCATTTCATCGAGATGCGCGGCGTGAACGGCAGGCCCTTGGTCCAGCACAGCCTGGACGAGGTCCGGGCGATCAAGGCGCAACTGGACGCCCGGGGTTTCCGGATCTCCGCCGTCGGCTCGCCCATCGGCAAGATCAAGATCAGCGACCCTTTTGAACCCCATCTGGAGCTCTTCCGGCATACGCTGGAGATCGCCAAGATCCTGGAGACCGGGTACATCCGGATGTTCAGCTTCTTCCTGCCGCCGGGCGAGGACCCCCGGCATTACCGAGCAGAGGTCCTGCGCCGCTGGGAAGCGCTGCTTCAGGCCGCCGACGGCACGGGATTGGTGCTGCTCCATGAGAATGAGAAGGAAATATACGGCGATACGCCCGAACGCTGCCTCGATCTGCTGACGTCGTTTCCCGGCGATGGGCTGAGGGCGGTCTTCGATCCGGCCAATTTCGTCCAGTGCGATGTCGAAACCTTCCCCGGGGCCTACCGGCTCCTGGAGGATTACGTGGTCTATATGCATATCAAGGACGCGGTCGCCAGCGACCATCATGTCGTCCCCGCCGGATACGGCGACGGGAAGGTCCCGGCGATCCTCGCCGCGCTGCAGCGCCGGGGTTATGAGGGTTTCCTGTCGCTCGAGCCCCACCTCGGCAGCTTCAAAGGCTTCGCCGCTCTGGAGCCCAACTCGCCAGCCAACCAGCTGCCCGAGGGCGGTCCGAAGCAATTCGCCATCGCCGTGGCGGCCTTGAAAAAGATCCTGGCGGAGCTCCCGCAATAAGTCTCCGGGACGCCCGGAGCGCTTGCGGAGGCGAATCACTGAATAGAGGAGGAGACTATGGACAAGGTACGAATCGGAATCATCGGCATCGGCAACATGGGCAGCGCCCATGCCCGGTACCTCTTTCAAGGCGATATTCCCGGAGCGGAACTCACCGCGGTGTGCGATACTAATCCCGCCCGGCTGCAATGGGCGTCGGAGACCTTTGGCGATAAAGTATTGACCTTCGCCGGCGCCGAGCAGCTGTTCGCCGCGGGGGTGGTCGATGCGGTAATGGTGGCCACGCCGCACTACGACCATCCGCCCCTGGCCATTCAGGCTTTCAACCACGGCTGCCATGTGCTCTGCGAGAAGCCGGCCGGGGTCTACACTAAGCAAGTGCGGGAGATGAACGAGGCCGCCGCCAAGAGCGGCAAAGTCTTCAGCATGATGTACAACCAGCGGACCAATCCTCTCTACCAGAAACTGCGGGATCTGGTCCAATCGGGCGAGCTGGGTCCGATCAAGCGGACCAATTGGATCATCACTTCCTGGTACCGCTCGCAGAGCTATTACGATTCCGGCGGCTGGCGGGCCACCTGGGCGGGAGAAGGCGGCGGGGTGCTCCTGAATCAAGACCCGCACCAGTTGGATCTCTGGCAATGGATCTGCGGCATGCCGGTGCGGGTCCGGGCTTTCTGCCAGTTCGGCAAGTTCCATGAGATCGAGGTGGAGGATGACGTCACCGCCTACGTGGAGTATGAGAACGGCGCCACCGGCCTTTTCGTCACCTCCACCGGCGAGTCGCCCGGCACCAACCGTTTCGAGATCAGCGCCGACCGCGGCAAGGTCGTGGTCGAAGACGGCAAGCTCACCTTCTGGCGGCTGCGGGTTCCGGAGCGCCAGTTCAACCGGGAGTATAAGGGCGGATTCGGCCAGCCGGAATGTTGGGAATGCCAGATTCCGATCACCGGCAAAGCCACCGACCATCCCGGAATCACCGCCAACTGGGTCGAGGCCATCCTCAAAGGAGCGCCGCTGTTGGCGCCGGGCCCCGAAGGAATCCGCGGCCTGGAACTCTCCAACGCGATGCACTTGTCGGCCTGGCTCGACAATTGGGTGGATCTGCCCATCGACGAGGAATTGTTCCATCAGAAATTGCAAGAGCGGATCGCCACCTCGACCGCAAAGAAGCAGAGCGGTCCCGACCGCGTGCTGAGCGTCGGCGGAACGCATTGAGCGGTGTCATCGGTACTTTATCCCATGGCTAAACAGCCGGAGAATTCATTCCATGCTTTGGGCGTCAACGCCCAAAGCATGGAATTTTTTATGCGGAAGTCGTTTTTCGGGAGCGTAACCATAGGTTCGGCAAAATCATGTGCCGGATGGATAGTTGGCTTTTAACGAAGCCGGTAGGTTGAACCTGCCGCCGTAGGATGCTTCGGGCTATTTTTTGATCGAGAGCTCCTGTACCTAAACGCTTGGGTAAAGGCAAAGGGACACATTGCCTGGGGAAAGCCCTCGGCCTAACGAATACCCGTTACGGATTAAGGTCCTATTTTGGCGCTTATCTCCCAGGTTGGGCCGCTAGCGCCCCCCGGATAATGGCCTGCTCCAGTACTACCGCTGCGGCTGTGCCCACAATCGTAACGACGGCGTCTCTCGACATGTCACTGGTGTGTGAACCCAAGGCGAGGCAGAAGACCGTGTCACCATCCCACTGAGTGTGATTGGGGGAGATGGCCCGGGCCATTCCATCGTCGGCGAGTTTGGCCACCCGGTTGGCCTCCGCCTTGCTCAGCCGCTCTGTGGTCGCCACTACGGCGATCGTGGTGCTCTGGTAGTACAGTGGTGACGGCACACCGTCCAGCATCGCCCGGGTCTGATCGACGAAGGTTCCGTCGGGATTTAGCGCTCCGACGACGATCCGCCCCCGATCCCACACGTCTCCGAGGGCATTGACCACCGCCAGGGCCGCCACCACAGGGCCGCCGGGAATGTGAATGGAGGCGGTGCCCAGTCCGCCTTTCATCGGTATCCCGTAGATCTTCCCCACCGTCGCTCCCGCCCCGGCGCCTACATTTCCTTCGGCTACGGGACCTGAATTTGCAGCCTGGCAGGCAGCGTAGGCCAGGGCCGCATCAGGCGGAGGTGAGCCCATGGCGAAGGGAAGGTCAAAGATAACCGCCGCGGGTACGAGCGGTACCTCGGCGATCCTTTGTTCAACAAGCCAGCGCATTACCCCTCCCGTCGCCGGCAACCCGAAGAAACTGCCGCCGGTGAGAAGGAGGCCGTATACAGGATACTCCGCAGCGCCAGGGCGGATGATATCGGTATTTTGGGTACCGGGGCTACCTCCGCTTACGTCTACACCTGGAACTGCCCCATCCGGGCAGAGAATCACCGTGCATCCCGTGCGTCCGCTTTCTTCCTCGGCGTTTCCCACCAGGATGCCGGGAACATCAGTGAGTCCTCCCGGGGGTTTTGTTTTATTCATTGATCTCACCCTTATCTGAAAGATTTAACTTTTTCCAATGTCGCATGCGTATTGATGCTCTTTCAAGCAGGCGGAATGCTCTGCGGGAACCGGAAGACGTTTTCCGGGTCGTATTTGGCCTTCACCCGGGTCAACCGGCCAAAGTTGCCGCCGTAGTATGCCTCGGGCCAATTCTTGATTGAGAGGTCCGGGGTATTAACGTAAACGCCCCGAGTAAAGGGGAGCATCGCCCGACGGAAGTCCTCTACCCAACGAATCCCTGGAGCAATTCCTTCCTGGGCGCTCCAGGTGGCAAAGAGGGACATGTTCGATAGCGCCTCACGGTAGAAGTATGCCGTGGCCGTATTCGGAACTCTGGCTACCGCCCCGCCTAGACCGTGGAAAAAGACGGTAACTGTGGAAGCCTGAGGTGGTTCGTTGATGAAGCGCCGGATCGTGGCAATACCCTCCTCCGGCAGCAGGTGATCGACGAAGGGACCTACACTTTTGAAAGGCAAGGGAGACGTAGGCTGGGTGGCTGCTATCAGGGATACAGCCTTAAGCCAGGGTATCTCTTCAATGGTTACTTGCTGCGGCGAGCCGGCCCGAAGCAAAGGTTCCAGCAGGCGACGCAGTTTTTCAGCCGAACCGAGAAAAACTCCTTGCATAAGCAGCAAGGACTGTTCTCCCGAAGTTATCGTGAGGAGTGGAGTGAGCCGCTCGTCGGCGTCAGGAGTGGTATAGTTCTGCCAGGTTCGCAATACCGGCTCTAGATCCTGAAGCTTCCAATTAATGCTGGCATAGGCAACCGTGTCAATTTGATGCGTGCGGAAGCGGAAAGAGGTACAGATACCAAAATTACCGCCACCGCCACCGCGCGAAGCCCAGAATAGATCGGGATGTTGATCGGCATTGGCGTAAAGCACATTGCCGTTGGCGTCGACCATCTCCAATTCAAGTAGGTTATCAATTATCAGACCCCACGGCCGAGATAGACTGCTCTGACCGCCGCCCAGGGTAAACCCGGCGATACCCGTGGTGGGGCAGAGACCGGCCGGCACCACCAATCCCTCGGCCCCCAGTGTCTCGTATAATTCGATGTCCCGCAGGCCGGTCTGTACCGTAACGGTACCACGCTGGTGGTCCACCTTCACCTGTTTCATCTCACTGACGTCAATCACAATGCCGGCATCAACGACCGATAAGCCTTCATAGTTGTGACGGCCGGAGCGCATACGGAGCGGCACGGCCCGATAATGCGCCCAGCGTATGGCGTTGACTACGTCCTGAGTCTCCTGGGCAAATACAATGACCAACGGGAATCGATTAAAGAAGGTGTTGAACTCCAGGCGGGCCGCATGATATTGCGGATCTCCCGGTAAGACGATGCGCCCGGTGAGGTCGGGCTCCTTATTATGGGACATTCAAACATCACTCCCTATCATAAATTAGCGGATTGGATATTCAATAATATGTCACTCATTACACAAACTGTATCAATCAAAGAAAAAATGTACGATTAGAACAGAATTTACAGTTGCTCCAGGTCATTATATCAATCCAACGATTCGCCTTATAGACGGGATGAGCGGGAACGCCAATATCGGTGAATCGGCAGGGGTCGACTAACTTCGGGGCCGCTGGATTCCAAGCTTCTGGAGAGGTTTCCGTGTTTCGGCGGTCGTTCGATTAGCCCGTGCTAACAGTCTGATTGGACAAAATGGATGTCGGTGAAGTTGATGTGGGGAGATGCTGCGCAAGGTGTAGTCCATGCTGGAAATCAACTGAAGAGATTTGGAAAGGACAGGTTATCATTGTCACCAAGTTACCAAAGACGATGGGGTATCTGAATGCAGCATTATATGAATATGCAAAAAGTCAAGAGTCTATGCTGGGAAAAGGATATTTGGACCAAGACAAAAGGTGCGGAGGATGGTCGGATGGGATTGGGGTAAAGAATCGTAGTATGGAAATGGCAGAATCCCGGTAATTTAAGTTGCTAAAAAGTGGTCGCCGTCGGATCCGATAAGGGGAAGCGCTTCACGATTCGGGAACGGTCTGGCTCCGGGGCTGGAATTGGCGGCGGTAGTCATAGGGCGTATAGCCGTAACGCGCTTTAAACTGCTTGATGAAATAAGCGGCCGCGTTGTAGCCGGCTTGAAAGCCGACCTCCTGCACGGACAGGGCCGTCTGGAGCAACAGGCCGCGCGCTTTCTCCAGCCGCTGGTCATTGATGTACGTTATAAAAGCGACCCCGGTGACCTCTTTGAATATTTTACTGAAATAGCCGGGGCTCAAGCGAATATGTTCGGCCACCGAATCCAGGGACAAATCGGCCGCGCTCAGATGTTCCGCGATATAGGCAAGGGCTTCGGCGACGATCTGATAGTTCCGGTTGGAGATGCGGGTTTGATTCCATTGAAAAACCCGCTCGGCGCAGCCGGTGATCCAGAAGGCAAAGCCGGCGATGTTGTTATTTTCCGAGAATAAGTCCTGCAAGCCGGAGATCTCTTTTTCCGACAGTTTATACTGCATTTCTTTGATATAGATCGAGAAGATCCGCGTGATCTCCAGCAATTTCTGCCGGCAGTGATCGGCGGAGTAATGGCCTTGCCGGATCCGTTCCACCAATCCCGCTAAAACCGCGTCCACCTGCTTCAGATTGCCCGTTTTCAGGTTCGCCGCGAATTCCTGGATGAATGAGTCGGGGAGCGACTCCGGGCTGGCCTCTTTTGGGAGGAACGCTTCGCCCGTCAAAACCGGAATATCGGGATAAAAATAACAATACTTGAAGAGGACGGCCGCTTCCTGGAAAGACCGGTGGATCCCAAGCAAAGAGTCGGTCCAGGTTCCGGCGGTAATGCTGACGGGCAAGCGGTAATCGGCCCAAAGGAAATCGGTAATCTTCCCGGCCAGGTTTTCGAGGTGCTCGGGATCCGGCCGGGTGGACCCGATGATGAGCGCGATCCTTTGGTCGGCCAGGCCGACTCCCACATGATAAAGCGCCGGGGAGTTGTTCGCTTCGCTCGCCCGGATCAGTCGCTCTTTGATGGTTTGACTCTCTTCGAAGGTGAAATTCTTGAAGACTTGATGATCCACTTGGATGAGGACCACGCAGAAATAGGGATAATCCAGATTGGCATGGAATAGATCGAGCTCCTTGGCGAATTCTTGCGCGGTCAAGAAACGGTTATATAGCAGCCCGGTGATGAAATGGTTCCGGATCACCGGCTCGTTGGCCTGGAGGGAAGTTACTTTCACCGCCATCTCATCGATAAAATGGTTGATGAAGCCGTACTCGTTTTCCGCCGCCAGGTTCGGATCCTTGCTGCCGGTCAGCGCGCGCACCTTTTGGATGATCACCGCCAGGGGGTTGTAAATCCGGCGGGTCAGGATGAACGAAGCCGCCAGGCCGATGCCGATGGCCAGCAGACAGATGACCATCAATAATTGCTGAACGAAAATGGTGCTTTGATAAAAGCGGTGAATGGGCGTGATGTTGACGATCTTCCAGTCGGAATACGGCAGCGAGGCAAAGGCGATCATCGAAGCGACCCGGCCCACTTTGCCGCCGAAGCTGTCATAGTTCCGGCGCGAAGCCAGGATCCGCCGCACGTATTTTTCCTGGTTCAATGACTGATAGAGTAGCTTTTTCCGGGGGTGGGAAATAATCTGGCCGCGCTGGTTGATGATGAAGGTATGCTGATATTCGGCGGGAATGATCTTCTGAATGATCCGGCTGACGGTGCTTTCGGCAACGTCGATGGCGATGACGCCCTGATAATCGGTTCCGGAGGAGATCATCGGAAAGGTTCTGACAAAGGTAAAATAATTGGTTTTTCGGTCCATGGTTTCCGGAGCGATATCGCGCAGCACCTTCCGGGATTCGATCCAGCGGAAGCTGTCCGGGTAATGATTCATGGCGCGGAGCCAATCCAGTTTCTTATAGGATTGGCCTTGATGGGTCAGATAACTGACGCCGGAAGAAGAGGAAATGATGAGATCCTGCTTTTTATAGTAGACATGGATGGCGCTGATGATGCCGGGATGATTGGCGACGATTTTTTGAAAGTAGTTATAGGTTTGATACAGTTGGTAATGGTTGCCCTTGACCGGCTCGTTGAAGTGAAAAAGCGTCTCCGAGGAACCGTCGTATTCGGTGGAAAGATCCATAAAACACAGGATCACCGGTTCAATGATCTGAAATTTCAGAGTCTCGGCCACTTGTTCCAACACCTTCTGGTGGACGGTTTCAATCTCGTGATTGAAACGGGACGAAAAGAAGAGATAAGAAAAGATGCCCACAATGAAGGTGACGATCATCACCACGATGATAAAGGAGAGGATCAGTTTTCCAAAGAGCGAGTTGAGTTTGGTCATCCGGCTGAGTTTCTGATTCAGACTGTCGAGTTCCAAATCTTTCACTTCCTCGGTTGAACTTTGGAATCGCGGGAAACCGCTCCACCGATCCTAATGGATGTACTTCTGGTTAATTTTTAATTCCCCTTCTGTAAAGCCGGAAATTGATACTTTCCGATGAATTTGTTATTGTGAGGGATCCCCCCGGGAAACTACAATCGAATCAGTGGAATATCCCGCAAAATTAGCCTCGAAGGAGGATGGCCGATGGCGCTGACCAAGGAATGGGAGAAACGGATTCTCAAATGGCTGGCGGAGTTGAAAAATCATTTTTTCCGGGAATTGGGGGTTATCGAGTTTACGGGGTTCGTCACCAGGGATCAGCTGGAGTTGGCCGACGCGTTGCGCGGCCCTTTTGCCGCTATGCCCGAAGGAACTGCCTGGGGAGCCAAGTGGGAGTACGGCTGGTTCCGGGGAAATGTGACCTTGGCCGAGGCGGCGCGGGGAAAGCGGATCGTCATCCGTCCCTGTCTGGGTGGAGAGAGCGCGGTGTATATCGACGGTTTGAACGCCGGAGCCATCGATAAGGAGCACCGTGAGGTGACATTGTGCATGAATGGGGAGCCGGGCCGGACCTTTGCGATCATTGCCGAGTCCTATGCCGGACACGGCCCCCGCCTGGAGGATATCCCGCCGCTCCCGCCCGGGCGGGTGGCGGTTCCGGAGCCAGGACCCACCCAGGTCCGGGTCGCTCGGAGCACCTTTGGCATCTGGGATGAGGAGGCTTATCAATTGTGGCTCGATGCGACCGCCTTGTATCAGATCCGCTGCAATATCAATGAAAATTCGTTGCGCGCCGCTGCCATCGACAAGGGGCTCAAGGATTTCACACTCCGGGTCGATTTTGAACTGCCGTACGAGGCGCGTCTCAAAACGTTTCAAGCGGGCCGCGAGCGGCTGCGACCGCTGCTGTCATGCGTCAATGGCTCCACCGCTCCCACGATGTTCATCTTCGGCCAGTCGCACCTCGATCTGGCCTGGCTATGGCCGTTCGCCGAGACCGAGCGGAAATGCGCCCGCACCGTGGCCACGCAGCTCGCGCTGATGGATGAGTATCCCGAATACCGGTTCCTCCTGACCCAAGCGCCGGTGTTCCTGACCTTGAAGGAACGTTATCCCCGATTGTATCAACGGGTCCGGGAAAAAATCGCCTCGGGTCAGCTGATCCCCGAAGGCGGAATGTGGGTGGAGGCGGACACCAATTTGCCCGGCGGCGAAAGCCTGATCCGCCAGTTGCTCTATGGGAAGCGTTTTTTCCGGGAAGAGTTCGGAGTCGACAGCCAGTTGGTGTGGCTGCCGGACGTTTTCGGCTTTTCGGCCGCGCTGCCGCAGATCCTCGTGGGTTGCGGCATCCGCTATTTTTCCACCAAGAAGCTCTATGACAATTACAACGGCGGCGACCCGTTCCCCTACAACATCTTCATGTGGCAGGGCATCGACGGCTCCCGGGTATTGACCCATATCATTCGCAAGAGCAATTCGCCGCTTGATCCGCAAACCCTCATCAAACGCTGGGAATTCGACCGGAAGCAACAGGATGATATCGCCACCTTCCTATTCCCCTTCGGCTATGGCGACGGCGGGGGCGGCCCCGTCCGGGAGCATCTGGAATACGCGAGGCGGATGAGGGATCTGGAGGGAGTGCCGCGGCTCCGCTACTGCCATCCCAATGAGTTTTTCGAAGATCTCGCGGAAAAAGGGCTGCCCGAAAACCATTACGTTGGGGAGCTTTACTTTCAGGCGCACCGCGGGACCTATACTTCCCAGGCCAAAACCAAGCGGGGTAACCGGCGCGCGGAGTTCGCCCTGCGGGAGGCCGAGCTGTGGGGAGCAGCGGCCCATGGCTGCCAAGGGTCGGCCTATCCCCGGGCCGAGCTGGAAAGGCTGTGGCAGAAAGTGCTCTTCAACCAGTTTCATGACATCCTCCCCGGCACCTCCATCCAAAGGGTCCACCAGGAAGCGGAAGCGGATTACGAAGCGGTCCTGGAAAAACTGGCCGTCTTGAAGAATTCCGCCGTATCCGCCCTAATCGAACCGGGCCCGGGGCTTACCGTCTTCAACTCTCTTTCCTGGGAGCGCCGGGAGTTGGTGGCGTTGCCCGCGGAGTATGAGGCGGTCTGCTCGCCGGACGGCGTCGTCCAGCCGACGCAGGCGGTCGGCGGCCAAACCCTGGCCGAGGTCCGGGTACCGGCTTGCGGCTGGAGTACGTTTCAGCCGGCCCCCGCCACTGCCGCGATCCTCAATTCGTTGCATGCCAGTCCCACGCGGCTGGAGAATGAGTATCTGCGAATCGAGCTGAACGACCGGGGCGAACTCGCCAGCATCTATGATAAGGAAGCCGGCCGGGAACTTGCCGCCGGCCTTTGCAACCGTTTGATGATGTACAAGGACGTGACCACTTACTATGATGCGTGGGACATCGACAGCATGTATGAAAGGCTCCCGGTGGCGCTGGACGAGAGGGCAACTATCGAGCCGGTCTGCAGCGGGCCGTTGCTGGCGGCGCTCCGTGTGGCCCGGCCATTGCACCACTCGCGGCTGACCCAGGAGATCTCGCTGCGCCGCGGCAGCAGAAGGATCGAGTTTAAGACCGTGGTGGAGTGGGCGGAAAGCCACAAACTCTTGAAAGTAGCCTTCCCCACCACGATTCATTGCGAGGAAGGGATCCATGAAATCCAGTTCGGGCACGTGCGCCGCCCGAACCACCATTCGCGGCAGTACGACGCCGACCGTTTCGAAGTATGTAATCATAAGTGGACCGCGGTCGCCGAGGGCAACCGCGGCTGCGCCATCCTCAATGATTGCAAGTACGGCGTCAACGTGGTGGGCGGCTGCATTAACCTGACGCTGCTGAAATCGGCCCTGGTGCCGGATATGCATGCCGACCGGGGACGGCAGGAGTTTACCTATGCCTTTTACGCCTGGAACGGGCCGTTTGTCGGCAGCGAGCTGATCCGGGAAGCCTATGAGCTGAACAGCCCGGTCTGCGCCGTGAGAGGCAGCGCGGGCCAACGTTCCTTATTCCGCTTGGATGATCCGGCGATTATTCTGGAAACGGTGAAACTGGCCGAGGACAATGGGGATCTAATTCTCCGCCTGTACGAGTCCAAGGCCGCAACCGTCCACTGCCTGCTTGAGACCTCGCTGCCGTTATGGCGGGCGGAACAGACCAATATGCTGGAGACGGAAGGCCGGGAGCTGGAGGCGTCCGGCGGGACGATCCCATTGGATTTTCGGCCGTTTGAGATCAAGACGATTCGGCTGCGGCTCCGAACTAGGTGAGACAAGGGAGAACGGCGCCGGTCCCGGGGAAGTTCAGCGGTCGCCGCACGAAAAAAACCGGAATGTTATACAATAACCGATCTTTGATATTGTCTTGCAACTGGCCGGAGCACTAAGATTGAAATGAACCAAGTGGTTACATTTCCATTACTAAAATGAAAAGGAGGGCGGGCGGTGGCCGCAGCGAGCAGTTTGTTCAAGCGATATGCGCTCCAAAAGGCGTCTCCGGGGGAGCGCGGCGTCTTTCAACAGTATTGGAAGCACCGGCATCTGTTTCTATTGCTTTTACCGGGCCTCGTGTACTTTATCGTCTTTCGTTATCTCCCAATTTACGGATTGACCATCGCTTTCAAGGATTTCCGGTTTCTGGAGGGGATCTGGGGCAGCCCCTGGGTGGGATTGGACGTGTTTCAGAACGTTTTCAGCCGGGCCGATTTCTGGGAAGTCTTCCGGAACACCTTTTTGCTCAGCATTTACAAACTGATCTTTGGGTTCGCCCCGCCGATCCTCTTCGCGCTATTATTGAATGAGATCCGCAACGCCTTTTATAAGAAAGCAGTGCAAACCATCAGTTATTTGCCGCATTTTGTCTCCTGGGTGGTCCTGGGCGGACTGTTTATCCAGTTTTTGTCGCCCTCGATCGGCCCCATCAATATTCTGCTCAAAGCGATGGGACTGAAGGCCATTTACTTCCTGGGCGACCCCAAGTGGTTCCGCACCACCCTGGTGGTCACCGATATCTGGAAGTCCATGGGCTGGGGTTCCATTATTTACCTGGCTTCCCTGAGCAATATCGACACCGCCATGTACGAGGCGGCCGACATCGACGGCGCCAATCGCTGGCAGAAGATGCGCTCGATTACGCTGCCTTCCCTGTCGCCGGTGATCACCATCATGCTGATTCTGGCCGTGGGAAAACTGGTCAACGACAACTTCGACCAGATATTCAACATGTATAATCCGGCGGTCTATTCGGTGGGCGATGTGCTAGGCACCTATACGTACCGCGAGGGACTGGAGAATATGTCTTACAGCTATGCCACGGCGGTGGAACTCTTCAAGAACGTCATCGCCTTCGCCTTGGTCTACAGCGCCAATAAGATTGCCGGCAAAATCAATGAGTACGGCATATGGTAGGAGGAAACCATGAGTTATCGTGCTTCGGCGGTTGAACGACTGGTCACTGGGGGAATCTACGCGCTGATGTTTCTGATTTGCGTGGTCACCCTCTATCCTTTCTTATATATCTTATCCACGTCCTTGGCTTCATCCAATGTGCCGCTGACCCAGATTCAGCTGATCCCGCCGGAGATCAGCCTGGAGAGCTACCGCCGGGTGCTGGAATACCCGTTGATCGGGATCGGGTATTGCAATACCATCGTCCGGACGGTGCTCGGGACCTTTCTTTCGGTCTTGGTGACCCTGATGATGGCTTATCCGCTCTCCAAGAAGTACTTTCCGCACCGGACCTTCTGGACCGGCCTGGTGGTCTTCACCATGTTTTTCAGCGGCGGAATCATCCCCAATTACATTTTGGTCCGCAGCCTGGGTTTGATGAACACCGTATGGGCGCTGGTCCTGCCGGAACTGGTGAGCGCCTTCAACCTGGTGATCGTCCGGAACTTTATGATGAGCCTCCCCGACAGCCTGGAGGAGTCGGCCAAGATCGACGGGGCCAATGACATCACGATTCTGTTCCGGATCGTGTTGCCGATCTGCAAGCCGATCATCGCCACCATCGCCCTGTGGGTGGCGGTCTGGCACTGGAACAGCTGGTTCGACAGCCTGATTTACGCCACCCGGGCCGAAAATCAAGTAGTCCAGCTGGTGATGCGCCGGATCGTGCTGGAAGGCTCGCAAAACTCCATGTCCCTGTCGGCGCAGATGAATCGGCAGAACGAGATCGTGACTCCGGAGAATCTGAAGGCCGCCACCATTATGGTGACCACCATCCCCATCCTGCTGGTTTATCCTTTCGTCCAGAAATACTTCGTCAAGGGAATCATGATCGGCTCGTTAAAAGGTTGAACCTTGAACCGGGAAATGCAGCCGTGGTCCGTTACAGGTGGTCGCCCGCCTGATATCCAAAATAAGAGGAGGTTGGGAATGAAAATGCCAAAGAAGACTGAAAGAGGGGGCCCGAGGATGAAGAGAGATTTCCGAAAACTGTTCCTGGTCATGCTGGCGGGGTTATTCGTGATCAGCATGGCGTGGGGCGCGCCCGGCAGCTTCGCCAAAGAAAAGCGCATCAAGATCAACTGGGTTCCGTATTCGATTCAGCCGACCGATCCCAACGGCGAGATCCTGAAGTGGATCGAGGAGAAGTTCAATGCCGATATCGACGTCTGGAACATGGACGAGAGCAAATTCGACGAGATGGTCAGCTTGCGGATGGCCGCCGGCGAGATCCCCGATTTCTTCCGCATCAGCAAAGTGGCCAACCTGGGCAACTACGTCAACCAGGGCGTCGCCGCGGTCATCCCCAACGGCTATCTCAAAAAGTACGCCCCCAATATCTACAAGTGCATTCAGGAGAATGCCCCGGGCTTCATGGATTACGGCCGGATCAACGGGAAGATGTATGGCATCCCCATTGTCAGTCCCACCAATATCTTTCACCTGCCCCTGGTATACCGGGAAGATTGGCTGAAAAAGGTGGGCGTCGCCAAAGCTCCGGAGACTTTGGCGGAATTCGAGAAATTAATGTATAAATTCGCCAAGGAAGATCCGGACGGCAACGGCAAGAAGGATACTTACGGACTCTCCAATACGGGCATGGCCGCGGTCTTCGGGGCTTTCGGAGTGCCGCTCAACCGCTGGGCCAAGGATGATTATTTCGTCAAACGCGGCAACCGGATCCTGAACGCCGCGGTGGCCCCGGAACTCAAGAGCGCCCTGGCCCTGTTGCACAAGTGGTACCAGGACGGCGTGCTCGACCCGGAGTTCATCACCGGCGAGAATACCGGCGGTTATTGGGCGCTGTCGCATGCCTTCATCAACAGCCGGATCGGCTTCTCCTGTAGCGGCAATTACTATCACTGGATCCCGGCGGGCGATTATAGCCAGGTCACCCCGGACGGGAAGAAGATCCCCTGCGACCCCGGGGCGATCGCCAAAGAGATCGGCCTGGTCAATCCGGCGATGAAATATGCCTTCGGCATGCCGCTCCAGGGTCCCAACGGCCAACGGGGTATCTTCCAGTTTAACCGGTTGATGAATTTTTACGCCTTCGGCAAACAGGTGGAGAAGGACAGGGCGAAGATGGCCAGGATCCTGCAGATCTTCGACTTCGCCAGCGCTTCACCGGATCTGGACCAGCGTTACCGGGCGCAGTGGGGCATCCAGGGCAAGCATTGGGTCTGGGTGGATAAGGAGCACGAAGAGAAGAACTTCCTGCCTCCCTATGATAAGCAGGACGGCTACAATCACCGGCTCGGCGCCTGCTTGTGGAGTGATATGCCGTTTCCGCCGAAGCAGATGCGGGAACAATGGGCTTATCAGCACGGCCTGAATAAGTACGGGATCGAGTCCGTGATCCAGTTTAGCCTGCCGTCGATGGTGAAATACGGCGCTCAGCTGCTTAAAATGCGCGACCAGATGCTGATCTCGATCATCACCGGGGATAAGCCGGTGGAGTGGTTCGATCAGTATGTAAAGGATTATATGAGAGCCGGCGGCGCGGAAGTCGAAAAAGAAGTCAACCAATGGTATAAGGCCAATCACAAGAAGTAAAAACGGGAATTTTGGCCATGAACGGCGGGGGCTGGGGGCGGGAGAGAACCTTCCAAATCCATCCCCCGTTTGTCATGAACCAACGCCAAAGTAACGGAATCGAGGAGAGAGGCAACGCCATGCGGCAGCATTATGAAAAGATCATCCGGGATACCGAGCAACGGGTCCAAACCTTCCTCCAATACCAGGTACGCGAGGAAGGATCATTTTTTGACGGCGGGTTCATGAATTCCGACCGGTACGCCGATCCCAAAGCGACCATCTTTTATCTGGCGAACCTGGCGGCGCTCTATTTCAACCCGCAGAGCCGGTTCTTCCGGGACCCTTCCGCCATTGGGCGGGTAAGGGCGGCCCTGGACTATGAATTGCGGGTGCAGCGGCCGGACGGGACCTTCGACTTTTTGGATTGCAATTTTTATGCCGCGCCGGATACCGCTTTTTATATCAACCGGCTGGTCTCCATGTACCGGGTGGTCGTGAAATACGGGAACCTCCCCGAGGACGCCTGGTTAACCGAGAAGCTGTACGCGATCATCGAACGGGCAGGCTACGGCATGGCGGCCGGCGGATTTCACACCCCCAACCATCGCTGGGCGATCGCCGCGGCCTTGTCGTCCTGCTACAACCTTACCGGAGTCGCGGCTTTCCGGGAGGCCGCCGCCAAGTACCTGAACGAGGGGATCGATTGCAATGCCGACGGGGAATACGCCGAGCGTTCCGCCGGCAATTACAATGGGGTCAACAATGAGCAGTTGATCATCCTGGCGCTGGAGACCGGGGATGACAGTTATCTGGAACATGTCCGGCGCAATCTGGAGCTGAGCCTTTTCTACATCGATCCGGACGGCAGCGTCTTCACCAATAACTCCACCCGCCAGGACTACGGCACCAAAAAGTATCCGGAGAGCTACTACTATCAATATCTTTATCTGGCCTGGAAATGCGGGATTCCGCATTTTGCCGCGGCTGCCGGCAAGATCATGGCCGATCTCGCGGAGCGGGGCGATCCGGCTCCGGACTGTCTGGACTGGTATATGTTGTACCCGGAGCTGATTGAGTACCCCCTCCCTGAAGCGGCGCTTCCCACCGAGTATGAAGCCTTCTATCCCGCTTCCGGGATCGTCCGGGTCCGGCGCGGCAACCACAGTTTCTCGCTGATCCGGGGAAACAGCAGATTTCTCTATTTTCAGGTCGGGGCGCTCAGCCTGTATCTGAAGATCGGGGTCAGTTATTTTGACCAGCGGGAGTTCCGGGCGGAGAGCATCGAGCGGACGACGGAGGGCTACCGGCTGACCTATCAGGCGCGGGGCTGGTACTATCTGCCCTTTGACGAGAAACCCGCCACCGCCGACTGGTGGAGCATGGACCACCGGCTCCGGAAGAAGTTGAGCGGCCCGGACCTGGCGATCACGGTCACCGTCAAGGAGATCGCCGGCGGAATCGCGGTCCGGATCGCCACCTCCGGGTGCGACCGGGTGCCGTTAAAGATCGAAACGGCGTTTCCGGCGGATGCATTCATCCAGACCGAATCCTTCATGTGCACGGCATCGGCCGGCGAGGCCCTCACCGTGAAGCGGGGCCAGCTGGAAGTGACCAAGGGCTTGGATACGATTCTCCTGGGGCCGGCCTTCGCCAACCATAACTTCGTGGGCGGCAAGTTCGGCAGCGAGGCCCGGAGCGCCAATCATTTCACGGTTTACTTCACCGACTTCAGCCATTTTGACCACACCCTGACGATTCGGGAGCCAAAGAATGATTAAGTTACCGGGAGGAGAACCATGGCCGATGTACTGCAATCCCTGAGCTTCTCCACCATGTGGAATTATATGCGCAGCGGGGACGGGGCCGAGTTGCTGCGGCAGATCCTCGCGCTCGGCTTCCGCCGGGTGGAATTGAATTACCGGATCGCCGAGGCGACGCTCCGCGCGATGGAGCCGCTGCTGGAGACGGGGGCGATCCGGGTGAGCAGCCTTCACAACGTATTTCCGCACACCGACGATCCGGCGTTCGACACCGATTCTCTGCTGCTCAGCTACGAGGATCCGGAGCTGCGGAAGCGCTCCATCGCCCTGACCCGGCGCACCGTGGACTATGCGCAGCGTTTGGGAGCGGAGGCGGTGGTGATTCATCCCGGCGCTGTGCCGGAGCTCCCATTTCGTCCGTATGACAGCCTGCTCAAGGAGATGTATCGGAAGGGCTTGAAGGATACGCCCGAATACCGGCGGCTATTCCAGGAGATGAAGGATTACCGGGAGCGGGAAAGGCCGGCCTATATCCGGCGGATCAAGGAAAGCCTGAGCGAGATCTGCGCTTACATCGCCAAAAAGAACTACCGGGTCAGCCTGGGGATTGAGAACCGGTCGATGTGCCACCAGATCCCGGACTTCGAGGAAGCCCGTTACCTCCTGGATGAGCTGCGGGGACTGCCGGTTTATTTCTGGTACGACATCGGCCACGGCCTGGCCATGGAGGCGCTGGGAATCTACGATAGCCTGAGCGAAGCCCGCAAGCTGCAAGAGCGGATCCTTGGCGTTCATATCCATGACACCGTCGGAGTGGAGGATCATTGGACGCCCTATATCCATAGCGACCGGCTGGATGACTTCATCGAGATCATCCGCGCCGCGCCGATCAAGGTCTTGGAACTGGGGGCCAAGAATCCGGCGGACGAGATCCGGCGGGGCGTGGCGGTGTTATGCCGGAAGATCGGCGGCGGTGAGGCTTGAAGCGCCAAAGACAACATCGATAGGAAAGCCGGGAGGATGCCGATGGATGCGGAATGGCTGAAACGGTACGCGCCGTACCTTTACTTTGACAAAAAAGAGCCTTTTTACCCGCTGCGAGTGGGCTGGACGGTGTTGGACAGTCCGGGCCGTTCGCCTTCTTTTCCCAGAGATCTATACTTTGACGGCAGGAAGATCAAGTTTGTCATTGAATATGCGATCTATTGGCATTTTGATATCGGACACCTTTATGAGCTGGAGCACGTCTGGGTGTATCTGGACCACGCCGGGCGGGTGGCCGACTGCGAGGCCAGTTTTCACGGGCGATATTTGAAGGGGCTCCTCAAAGACCGGAGCAATCTGGCGGATGATACCCATGTGGAACTCTATTCGCAACCGGGCAAGCATGCTTTTTCGCCGCTTCCGCAACTCTTTGAGCTGTTGCCCGGTTTCGCCGCGGCGACTCTGGACGACGCCGGCCGGGACGGGCTCTGCGTGACCGGCGTCGCGCGGGGCCGCTACGAGACCGACCCGGAGACCGACCGGCTGGTCCGCCGCTATCTTCAGCAATACCGCTTCCAGCCGTCCCTGGAGTTTCAGAAATACGTGATCGCGGAGCAACTGCTGGTGCCCTGGCCCGAGCTGGACCAGGCCATTCCGGGGTGGATCGCCGCTCAATTGGCGGAGATCCGCCGGAGTATCGGGGAGCCACCCGGAAAGGCCGGTTGCGGCGCCTGAAGAAAGAAGCGCCGGGGCTTTCGCGGCGGTCCGCCGAAAGAGCGGGGCAGCATCCCGGAGGCTTCGGGATGGTTCTCCGGGAGCCGGTCCTGTTTCCCGAAGACCCGGGGAAGCATCCCGAGGCTTTGGTCCTGTATCCCGGAACCTCCGGGCAGTTTCCCCAAAGGTTCCGGATGCTTCCCCGAGGCTCCGGGAAGCTAGGATGATCTTTCGGGAAGAAAGGATCAAGGGATCCTATGAAAGGATCACCGGATCCCTTACAAGGATGAGAACCATCCCTGACAAGGATCATGGCATCCCTTACAAGGATCGAAAGCTTCTTTGAAAGGATCGAGGCATCCCTAACAAGGATGGCTTTCATCCTAACAAGGATGAAGAATATCCTAGTTGGACGAAAGAGCATCCTTGACACGAGGGCGGCGATCCCTGGAACGGCAATCGCCATCCCCGGAGATGAACGGGGCGGGGCAACAAGACGAATGCTTTGGGAGAGAATGTGGCGCGTTTGAGAAAACGAGACGAAAGCTTCCGCCGCTTTCCCGGAGCGCCGGATCGTTCAAACCAACCCCAAAAAGAGGAGGATAACCATGAATCACACCCCCAATATCCGGGAGACCGCCGAGCGAGTGATCAACCGGCTGATCCGGACCGCCAAGGGAGACGGCTCCAACGACCACCTGGTCATCGAGACTTGGGAATGGCCGCAAGGAGTGGCGCTCTACAGCCTGTTCAAATATTACCGGCATACCGGCGACTCCAAGCAGCTGGATTTCATCAACCACTGGTTTGAGCAACGTTTCGCGGAAGCGGAACCTCCCAAAAACGTCAATACCGTGGCGCCGCTCTTGACCCTGATCCATTTATACGAACTGACGGGCGATCCCCGCACGCTACGGATCTGCACCGAGTGGGCCGAATGGGTGATGCGGGAGATGCCCCGCACCGAGGAGGGGGGCCTGCAACACATCACCAGTCATGACCGGAATGAGCAGCAACTTTGGGACGACACGCTCTTCATGACCGTGTTATTCCTGGCCAAGTTCGGCAAGGCGACCCGGTCCGAAGCCTACATCCAGGAGGCTATCTACCAGTTCCTGTTGCACATCAAATACTTGTATGATCCGGCCACCGGCCTCTGGTTTCATGGCTGGACGTTCCGGGAGCGGAATCATTTCGCGGACGCGCTCTGGGCTCGGGGCAACTGCTGGTTCACCGCCGGGGTGGTGGAATTCCTGGAGATATTGGGGTTGGACGGCGCGCTCCGCCGCCATCTGGTGGACACCCTGAAAGCCCAGGTGAAGAAGCTGGCCGAGCTGCAGGACGCGAGCGGCCTCTGGCACACCTTGCTGGATGATCCGCATTCGTACCTGGAGACTTCGGCGAGCGCCGGGTTCGCCTACGGCATCCTCAAGGCGGTCCGCCTGGGGTATCTGGCTCCGGAGTACGCGGCCGTGGGCCGCAAGGCGGCGGACGGCGTCCTGGCCAAGATCGATTCCGACGGCACGGTGCAGGGAGTCTCCTATGGCACGGCCATGGGTTCGGATCTGGATCACTACCGGCGGATCAAGATCTGCCCCACTTCGTACGGGCAGGGATTGGCGTTTCTGCTCTGCACCGAATTGGTCCGGGAACAGTAGGAGCGGCGGCGGAAAGAAAACGGCAGCGGATTGCATCGCAATGGCGTTTTTGGCGCCCGGCGGCAGTCAGGGGCAGTATTTGGCATAAGCCTGGCGGAATAAGCCCAGATGATGCTGCTCATCCCGGATGATCCGTTCCAACAGCGCCTGGATCCGCTGATCCGCAATGAGTTGCTGATGATGGCGGTAGAGCTGGATGGCTTGGATTTCGGCGGCGATATCCGCGCTTAAGCGATCGGCGAGACCGGTTCCGTAGTAAACCACGGCCGCGTTCCAGTAGGCCGGAGCATTGGCGGTCAGGGTGCGGAATTCCGGGGCCTTCCCCAGCGACAGGATGGCCTCAGCCAACAATTCCATGTGCTTCATCTCAATGATGGAAATGCACTCCACCAGTTCGGCCAATTCCGGAAAGCGGCCGTGAAAGGTAAAGTGGTGGTAGAGATACTGATTGATGGCGGTCATTTCACTGATGGCTCCCGTGAAGTCTTCCAGCAGGAGTGTGGCATAATAATGGTTGGGCGCCATGGCTTCGGGCGCGGGATACGGTTCCGGCAGGTCGCAAATGCGGTTCCGGAGATGCGGATCGGATGGTTCCGCCATGGGGGAGCCTCCTTTGGATGGTTTCATCATCAATATATGACGGCTGACGAGAGAGTCTTCCAACAATCCCTTCCGTGTCGCGGCAATGTCATCAAGCGATAATTACATATTATGGGATGAAACATTGTCCGCCCAGTACACGAGGATGAATACGAGAAAAGTCTGAGATGCCTAAAAACGACCTCACCCCGGCCCTCTCCGACGATGTGATTCAAAGAAGCGGATTCAGCGGAGAGGGATGACGGAGCTTGAAACTTGGACCTCTTGGAAGTCTCAGCGATGGCCTAAAAGATAGGCCCGAGTTTTGGGCGATTCACCTCTCCCCGTCGAATATCTTCTTCGAAATCAGCATTGCCGGGGAGAGGCCGGGAGAGAGGTCGCTTTTGGAGTTCGTAGCTTGTCATAAAATACACTTCCATTTTATCCCACGATACCTTGATGACATTGCCGTGTCGCGGAAGGGTATTTTTTTGGGAAGAGCGAATGGTATCCAAGAAATATCACCGCGAAACTATGGGATGTTCACAGAATGAACACATGTTTCTTATACAATGGGAACGACGCCAAACCCCGGCCGAACCATTCGAAGGACATTGCAAAGGATGAAAGCCGATGACCAATGGTAAAACGGTAATGATTGCCGACGATGAAGAGCGGATGCGCAAATTGGTGGGAGATTTCCTGAAAAAAGCCGGTTACCGCGTAGTGGAGGCGGAGAACGGCAAACGGGCTTTGGAGCGCTACCAAGAAGAACCCGGGATCGACCTGGTGATTCTGGATGTCATGATGCCGCTCCTGGACGGTTGGACAGTCTGCCGCGAGATCCGCAAACGCTCCAACCGGACGCCGGTAATCATGCTCACCGCCCGCGGCGAAGAATCCGATCAGCTCTTCGGCTTCGATTTGGGCGCGGACGAGTATGTCACCAAGCCTTTCAGCCCCAGCGTCCTGGTGGCCCGGGTCCAGGCATTGCTGCGCCTGGTCGATGATTCGGAAAAGGCCAAAACCGTGCTGGACCGCAACGGGCTGCAGATCCACAAGGACGGCCGTTTTGTAACGGTGGACGGCGCCGGTATCGATCTGAGCCCCAAGGAATATGAGCTCTTATTGTATATCGTGGAAAATGAAGGAGTCGCCCTCAGCCGCGACCAGATTTTGAACGCGGTTTGGGATTATGACTATTTCGGAGACGCCCGGACGGTGGATACCCATATCAAAAAACTCCGCCTGAAACTGGGCGATAAGGGCGATTTCATCCAGACCGTCCGGGGCTTCGGCTACCGCTTTGAGGGAAAAAAAGATGAAAAGCTCGATTAGGAATCAACTATTCTGGGGGATCAGCTCCTTGATCGCCTTTTTTGTCCTGTTGTCCTGCTTCCTCAATCTTAATTTCTTGGACAAATACTATATCGCCCGCAAAGGAGCAGCCCTGCACCAGGAGTTCCGGTACATCGACCGGATCTATCAGGGCGATTTTGAAAAGATCCGAACCCAATTGGAGAAACTGGTCCAAACCAGGGGCGCCAATATTGTCATCCTCGATCCAAATTTAGCTGTAAAATATGAATCGCACCCCCGACCGCCGGGGCTGCCGGCCCGGCCGATGCAGGAGCGTCCGTTGCCGCGTTTTGTCACCCAGACCGAGGATTGGTCCAAACCGGCTTATCATATCGATGCTCCTCAAAAAGGTCCGCACACCGAATTTTTGAATTTCACCGCCCAGTTGCATAACGGCGATTATCTATGGTTGGGGACCCCCTTGCCGGAGATTCGGCAGAGCGTGGCGATCTCCAATCAATTCTTCCTGCTGACGGGCATTTTGACCATCATTATCGGCGGCATCATCGTCTTACTTTATTCCCGGCGGTTTACCCGCCCGATCCTGGAATTGAACGCGATCGCCCAAAACATGGCGAGACTCGATTTCACCGCGATGTATCCAATCAAGACCGAGAATGAGATCGGCGAATTGGGCCGGAGCATCAACTCGCTCTCGGAGCAACTGGGAAAGTCCATCAGCGAATTGCAACAGGCCAATCACCAGTTGGAGCTGGATAATGAGCGGCAACGGAAGATTGACGAGATCCGGAAGGAGTTTATCTCCAATGTCTCCCATGAATTAAAAACGCCCATCGCCCTGATCCAGGGTTATTCGGAAGGGTTGCAATTGAATGTCGCCGACAATGAGGAGGATAAGAATTTTTATTGCGGCGTCATCATGGACGAGGCGAATAAAATGAATAAGCTGGTCCGGAACCTGTTGGACCTGTCGGAGATCGACTCCGGCTATTTACAGCTGGATCGGAAAGTTTTTGACCTGGGGCAGCTCGCCGAACGGGTTATCGAAAAGTACCAGCTGATCTTGAAAGAACAGGAGATTCACTTGGAGATCCGCCGTGACGGCGAGGCGATGGTCCAAGCGGACATGGGCCGGATCGAACAGGTATTGGTGAATTATCTCAACAATGCCGTGGAGCATATCGACGGGGAACGGCAATTGGCCGTCAGCGTCCGGGCTGAAGACGGGCGGGTGCGGGCGGCGGTCTTCAACTCGGGGAAACCCATCCCCGAAGCGGACAAGGAGAAGATCTGGATCAGCTTTTACAAAGTGGACCAGGCGCGCACCCGGGCCTACGGGGGCAGCGGCCTGGGGTTATCGATCGTCCGGGCGATTCTCGAGCGCCACCACGGCAGATTCGGAGTTTGCAACCGGTCCGGGGGCGTGGAGTTCTGGTTCGAATTGGAGGCGGTTCGAACGGATGAAACGGAGCAAGGTTAGTTCAGAGAAGCAGCGGTGACGGCTGCTTCTTTTTTTGTAACCTGGGAATGATACCGGATAATTCATGGCGCGGACCGCCCAAGAATCATGCCAAAAACATCAGGCGTTCACCGAACGGACACAAACCTGGGTTAAAATGATAATTATTCAATATTCTACATTTTCCGAGCTATTTAGGGATATTCAAATCGGGAAGCAGCAAAATACAACGGACATGGGAGTTTGACCTTGAAAAAGAAAATGCAATGGAAGAAAAACTTATGGTTGGCCTTGTTGGTGATTGCAATCCTGGGGCCGGGATTTACGGCCCGGGCCGAGCCTCAAACACTGACCCTGGCGCAAGCCTTAGAGATGTCATTCCAGGCGGACTATCAAGTTAAGACCGATCGGAACAGCTTGGAAAAGGCCAAGCTGGCCGTGAAGAAGGCGGCCTTGAGCATCTTACCCGAGGCCACCGTCGACGGCCAATATCAGTATCAGACGACGGATGATACGTATCCCCATTCGTATCAGGTCGTCGTCCAACAGACCATTCCCACGACTTATAATCTGTACGGTCAAAAGATCGTCACCGCTATCGAGGCGGCGATGTGGGATCAGGTCACGGCCGAGGCGACCCTCCAGATTGACCAGGCCGAAGTCGTTTATACCACCTATGAGTATTACCTGAATGTTTTAAAAGCACAGCAGGTATTGAAATTGCAAGAAGCCGCGCTGGCAAAGTACAAAGAAGACAGCGCGCTGGCTCTGCAACAGTTGAGCTTGGGCAAGATCACCAAGCCGGAACAGTTGAAGACGGTCAACAGCCTGAACCAGGCGGAGTACGATTTGGAAAAATACCGTTCCGACCTGGAGATCGCCCTTCAAAAACTGGCCAATCAGATCGGACTGAAAGATCTCGTCTCTTATCAATTGGCGGAAGTGACTTTCGAGGAGGAAAAGGCCGTTGCAGAACTGGCCGGGTTGCAACAAAAGGCATCCCAGAGACGGCTGGAATTGCAGACCAAGGAGATCGCCGTCAAACAGGCCGAGCGGACCTGGTCCCAGGCCAAGAATGAAGAGTTGCCGACAGTAGCGGTCAGTTACAATAGCCGGAATCAGACCCAGAGCTTTGGATTGAGCTATGACCTTTTGAGCGGCGATTTCAGTTGGTTGGCGGCGCACAGGGACGAATCCTATGAGACCCAGACCGACGTTCTCACCGGCAACACGGAGAGCGATTATTACGGCACCAAGAAAAGATATTTTACTTTCAAGGTGCAATGGAGCCTGGACTTCGGCACCGCAGCCAACGAGACTCAACAAGCGCGGTATGCGTTGGAAAACGCCAAGCTAGATCTGGAGAAGGAACGCCAGGATATTGCCCTCGATGTGTCTCAAGCGTTCGCCGAGTATCAGCTGGCCGTCAAACAGCATGCATTGAACCAAAAAGCATTGCCCTATTATGAAAAAGATCTGGAGATTAAGGAGGTTCAGCGGAGGTTGGGAGCCATTACTTTCACCGATCTTTCCGACGCGCGGCAGGATGCGTTGGACGCACGGATTGCGGCTGTCAAATCGCTCTACGACCAGATACTGGCGTTGCAAAAATTGAAAAAGGTCGCCGGTGATCTGTACCCCTTTGACCAAATATCCAGATTGGAAGGGAAGCAACCATGAAAAAGATGAAGCAAAAACTAATCATTCTGGGCATCGTCATTCTGGCGGGATTGGCCATCGGCTGGCTGGTCATCCACCAGCGCCAACAGGCCGCCCAGGCCCGGGTCGCAGCGGAGTTTGACGTCGCCGAAGTGCGGCGGATGGATCTGAGCGAGAAGGTCGACGCCACCGGCGATGTGGTGACGGAGAAGAACGCCGCCATTTACTCCCCGTATAGCGCCACTGTCAAACAGATTCTGGCCAAACCGGGCGATTCGGTGCGCCAGGGCGACGTGCTGTTAATCCTGCAATTAAAAGACGCGGACCTCATCAATTATTCGGCGGGCTGGAAATCCTCATTGGAGCAGGCCCAAGAGAATTTAACGATCGCCCAAAAAGCATTGAAACGGCAGCAGATCCTTTATAAGATCCAGGGCACGACCATCGACGACCTGGAGAGCGCGCAAACCAAGGTCCAGCAATATCAGGCGCAAGTGGCGGAATACCGCCTGAAGCTTGCTTCGTTGACCAAAAACGGCGTGAACAATAACAACGAAATCATTATCAAGGCGCCGTTTGACGCCGAAGTATCGTGGATCGACGTTAAACTGGAAGAAACGGTGGCGACCACCGATGAGCTGCTGACCCTGGGCGGCGCCAGCGCCATCCGGGTCGAAGCCGCGGTCGATCAGGGCGACATCAATCAGATTCGGGTTGGGCAACAGGCCTCCATCAGCGCCAACGACCAGGACCGCACCCTTATCCCCGGCGCGGTCACTTCTTTTGGGAGCACCGGCACGACCAGCTCCAACGTGGTCACTTTTCCGGTGGTCATTAAACCCACCACGACTGGAAGCGCCGCGTCTCCGGCGCAGCAGGACCGTTTGAACCCGGGCGGCCAAAATGGCAAAAAACCTCAGAACTCCTCCAAATTGGCGGAGAGGAATCTCGCCAATCTTCTGAAATCCGGAATGACGGTGGACGTAACGATTATGGTGGACCCGCACCCCAATGTGTTAGCCATCCCGGCCCGGGCGGTTCTGGAAGAGGACGGTCAGACCACCGTCAAAGTGTTGAAACAGGGAAAATATCTATCGCAGAAAGTCCAATTGGGTTACCGGGGAACGGATTATATGGAAGTCCTCTCCGGCCTGCGCGAGGGAGAGCAGGTCGCCGTAGCCAAGTTGCAGTCATCGGGCCAAACCAGCCAGTCGAAGCAGACGCGGCAGGGCGGCATGATGGGCGGCCCCGGCGGCCCGCCGCCGATGTAAGCTGTAAGAAACAGGAGAAACGACAATGATCAAGATGGAGAATATTTGCAAAGTGTACCGCATGGGGGATACCGAGGTTTGGGCTTTGGACCAGGTATCTTTGATGATCGAGGAAGGCGAGATGGTGGCGATCATGGGCCCTTCCGGCTCCGGAAAGTCCACCATCATGAATATGATCGGCTGTCTGGACCAGCCGAGTTCGGGTTCGTACCGGCTCGCCGGACGGGAGGTCGCCAACTTAAGCGAGCGGGAGCTGGCCGCAATCAGGAATCAGGAGATCGGCTTCGTTTTTCAATCCTTTCATCTCTTACCCAACCTGACCGCTCTCCAAAACGTGGAGTTGCCGCTGGTTTATGCCGGGGCTCCCCCGGCGGAGCGGCATCAGCAGGCATTGGACGCTTTGAAAAAGATGGGCCTGGAACAACGGATCCACCACAAGCCGCGGGAGTTGTCCGGCGGTCAGCAACAGCGGGTGGCGATCGCCCGGGCGCTGGTCAATGGGCCAAAACTGTTACTGGCGGATGAGCCCACCGGCAATCTGGACTCCAGGGCCAGCGTGGAGATTATGGGAATCTTTCAAGACTTGCATCGCAAGGGAATGACGATCGTCATGGTAACGCACGAACCGGATATCGCCACTTACACCCAGCGGATTTTACGGTTCCGCGACGGGAAGATCATGGCCGATGAGCTCAACAAGCAAGTTTTCATCCCCCGGGAGGAATGGACGGCATGAGAATCACCGAGAACGTCACAATGGCGGTGAAGAACCTCACCGCCAACAAAATCCGCTCCTTATTAACGATGCTGGGCGTGATCATCGGGGTGGCCGCGGTCATCGACATGGTGGCTCTGGGAGAAGGAGCCAAGCAGCAGGTCACCAAGAATATCACCGCCATGGGCTCCAATCTGGTGATGGTCTTTCCGGGAATGGGCACCCGCCGCGGCGGCTCCTTCGGCGGCGGTCAGCCCTTGACGAATGCCATTTTGCCGGTTATTGAAAAGGCCGCGCCGGAGATTGCGGCGATTGCCCCCGAAGCCCGGAGCAGCATGACGATTGGGACAGGAGTCGAGAGCATGACCAGCTCCGTCATTGGGTGCACGATCCCCTATTTTTCACTCCGGAATTATCAATTGGCGGAAGGCAGACTTTTCTCTGAATCCGAAGTCAACGGCCGCCGCAGGGTGGCGGTGATCGGATCGTATGTGGCCTCGGAGTTGTTCGGGGGATACGAGCCGCTGGGACAGGATATCAAGGTCGGCGTATCCCGTTTCCAGATCATCGGCGTGCTCAAGGAGAAGGGCCAAAGCGGTTTCAACAACAGCGACGATCTGGTCCTGATCCCGCTCTCCACCGCGCAGCAACGGGTCTTTGGCAACCAGAACGTGGACACCATCTACATCCAGGCGGACAGCGCCGATCATGTGGATTCGGTTTACAATCAGGTTTATGCCGTCTTATTGCAAAAATTCAAGGATGAAAGCAAATTCAATGTCAGAAATCAAGCCGAGATCCTTTCCACCGTCCAGCAGACCACGCAGACCTTCACGCTGCTGCTGGCGGGCATTGCCGCGGTATCCTTGCTGGTGGGGGGGATCGGGATTATGAATATCATGCTGGTCTCGGTGACCGAGCGGATCAAGGAGATCGGCATCCGCAAGGCGCTTGGCGCGCAAAAATCGGAGATTCTGGGACTGTTCCTCATCGAGGCGGTGGGCCTCAGCCTGGCCGGCGGACTGATCGGCATCAGCCTGGGGTGGATCCTGGCCTCGGCCATTTCCCGCTTTTCGGGCTGGACTACAGTGGTCTCCCCGGCCTCCATCGTAGTCTCCTTCGGATTCTCGATCCTGGTGGGACTCTTCTTTGGAGGGTATCCGGCCTACAAAGCGGCGGGAATGAATCCGATCGAGGCCTTGCGGCACGAATAGAATCCCGGCGGGAAGAATGGTTATGCACCGCACGCGATAAACTTGACATTCTATTGTCAAGTTTATTTTGTTATAGTAAACGGTAGGATAATCCATTTATCCAAGAAACTTTGCATGAGGGATTGAGAGCATTTGAAAACGATTCCCACCAAGTCGATCCTGGCGCCGTTCAAGAACCCGGAATCATGGTTCGGCAAACGATACAATATGAACCTCTATCGCGGCTGTACCCACGGCTGCATTTACTGCGATTCGCGCAGCGACTGTTACCGGATCCCCGACTTTGACGAGTTGGCCGTGAAAGAAGGAGCTTTAGCGATTCTGGAAAAGGAACTGCGGAGCAAGCGAGAGAAAGGAATTGTCGGCATGGGCGCCATGAGCGATCCCTATAATCCGCTGGAAAAACAGTTGATGCTCACCGGCAAGTCCCTGGAGTTATTGGATAAGCATGGCTTCGGCGTCCATATTCCGACCAAGAGCGATCTCGTCACCCGGGATATCCCGATCCTGCAGTCCATCGCCAGGCATTCCCCGGTCAGCATCGGCATTACCATTACCGCGTCCGAGGATGGGTTGGCCGGGATGATCGAGCCGGCGGCGCCGTCCTCTTCCCGGCGCTTCGCGGCCCTGCAAGAACTGGCGCGGCACGGAATTTACGCCGGTATTCTGATGATGCCGATCCTGCCTTTCATCTCGGATCAGCCCGAGAATATTCTGACGCTGGTCCGGACCGCGGCGGAGTGTGGCGCCCGCTATATTTTCCCCTGGTTCGGACTGACCTTGCGGCCGGGACAAAGGGAGTTTTTTTACCGCGCCCTGGACCGGCATTACCCGGGATTGAAAGAGCGCTATCAGGCGACTTACGGCAATGCCTATGAATGTTTATCGCCGGACCACCGGCGGTTGTGGCGGATGTTTACCCGGGAATGTCAAAGCCGGGATATCCGTTACCGGATGCCGGATATCATTGAAGGTGCGAAACGGATGCCGGTCTCCAATCAACTGCCGCTATTTTAAAGTGCTTTGATAACTCTTGCTCAATTTGGCCGCGGTCTTGCCCGATGTGCAACTGGAGTCGAGCCGGTTACCCGGGAACGCTGCCCCAAGAACTTCCGGCTCTGCCATCAACGCCCGTTCTCAGGGAGCGCTGGGGCAAAGATGGTTCAGATGAAACGCAAATCGTCTAGGCGGCGCACGGGAACGGTTGCTGCCGCCGGGGAGAGAGAAGCCTTTTATAGGAATTTAATTTTAAGCGACTTCGCCGAAGGGCGAGGCGTTTTTTTATTGCCAATCATTTAGGTTAAAATTGGGTAAACCCGGTTATCGATAGAGGGAATTGCTGGAGAGAAGCGAATTAGTAACACAAAATTATAAAATGTGATACTGATGTGCTCGTTCAGGGAGGAGCCGGAAATGCAGAACTTCGCGATGGATCTTAACCGGATGGCATTCTTTGAAGGCCTGGCCGAACAATGGGACGTGGTCGGAACGCCGCCGTCTCCGGCAAAAGTTGCGGCTTTCCTGGAAAAAGTGGGGTTGGAATCCGGAGATAGAGTGCTCGATTTGGGTACCGGCACCGGGCTCATGATTCCGTATATCTTCGGCTGGGATCCGGCAACGGTCTGGGCGGTCGACTTATCCCCCAAAATGCTTGCCAAAGTGCGCGAGAAATATGGAACTGTCTATGGCGACAGGCTCCGGCTGTTACAGGCCGACGTTCACCAGCTGCCCTTGGAAGACGGCAGTCTGGACAAGGCCATTTGCAACGGCACGTTTCCGCATTTTCACGATAAAGCCTTGGCACTGGCTCAGCTCCACAGGGTTTTAAGTCCCGGCGGCACACTGGCCATCCACCATTTTATCGGAAGAAACCGGCTCAATGCGATCCATGCCCAATCGGCCAACGAATGGATTCGTCAGGACCAGCTTGAGCCGGTGACGAAATTAGCCGCGCTAGCCGGGGCAGCCGGATTTGCCGTTCAAATGAGCATCGACAGCGAGACCGAGTATGGCCTGATTGCGGTGAAGCCATGACCAATTCCTCCCCAATAATTGCCGCCGGGGTTTCCGCGATTACCATCGCCGATCTGTGGGTCGGCTACGGCCAGGCTCCGGTGCTACGCGATCTCTCTCTGAATCTGGCGGCTGGCAGGTCGCTGGGGATCGCCGGGCCCAACGGCTCCGGCAAGTCTACCTTGTTCAAAGCGATTCTGGGACTCATCCCGCCAAGCCGCGGCGAGATTGCCATTCTGGGGCGGCGGCTCGCCGCCGAGCGGGATCGCGCCTGGGTCCGGCGCCAGGTGGGTTATGTGCCGCAACAGCTCTTTCCGGGCCGTTTGCCGGTTTCGGTCCTCGACGCCGTACTGATGGGGCGCTGGGGGAAGACTTTCGGTTTTTTCAAGCATCCCGGCGCCGCCGACCGGTCGGCGGCCCGTCAGGCATTGCTGGAGGTGGGGCTGGTCGGGCACGAGCGTTCCGATTGCCGTTCGCTGTCCGGCGGCGAACAGCAAAAAGTGGCCATTGCCCGCGCCTTGGTCCGCGACGCTTCCATCTTGCTCTTGGATGAACCCACCACCTACCTGGATCAACGATCCAAGGCGGATCTCGTGGCGATGATCGAGCGGCTCCGGCACCAACGGCGGCTCACTGTCGTTACGGTCAGCCACGATGCCGGCCATTTACGGGAGATTACCGACGTCATTCTCCGGTTACGGGATGGACGGTTGGAGGAGATGCCATGAACTTGCTGGATTTCATCCGGGTGCCGCTGTTTCAGCGGGCTTTCCTGGGCTGTCTCTTTTCGGGGCTGGGCTTGTCGTTGCTGGGTTTGGTGATCCTCAGCCTCAACCTGACCACCATCCGTTTCGCATTGATGCACGTCGCGCTGTTAGGAGCGGCGCTGGCGCTGGTTCTGGGCTTTCCGCCCCTGGCCGGGGCGCTGGCCGGCATCGTGATCGCCTCCCTCCTGTTGGGACCGGCGAGCGACTCCATCAAATTGGACACCGGGAATATCGGAGCCATCTTTATGACCGGCTCGCTGGGACTCGCCTTTATGCTGTTTTATAAAGCGGGAATACCGGCGATGGATGCTTTCGCGCTGTTCACCGGCAATGTGCTGGCCCTGGAAAAAGCCGATTTATGGGCCATCGGGATCCTCACCTGCCTGATCCTCGCGGTTTTCAGCCTGTTTTACCGGGAGATTCAAATGATGCTTTACAACCCGGAGCTGGCGGAGAGCCTGGGGGTTCCGGTGAAATGGCTGCGGAACGGCTTATTGTTGCTGGCCGGTTTGGCCATTGGCCTCAGCATCCGGACGGTGGGGGCGTTGTTGATCGATGCCGCGGTATTATTGCCGGCCATGGCCGCTTTGGCTGTCGCGCGCGGCTTGAAAAGCGCGCTCATCCTCGCGGCGGGCTTCGGGATCCTCTCCCAAGTCGGCGGGTTGGCCGCTTCCATGATCTTGGATCTACCCAGCGGAGCGAGCATCACGTTGGCAGCCGTCTGCGTCCTGGGGGCCGTCGGGGTATGCCGGGCGATAATGCCCAAAATTGAAAGGAGCCGTTAAATATGGTACAGCTGAAAAAATGCCGCGCTTGGCGAGGATTCTCTCTCATCTTTGCTTTATTCATGGTGATGACGAACGTTTGGGCCGATTCTCCCGGGAAGACGGTGGTCGCTTCCACCGGCTGGGTAGGGGCCATCGCGCAAGCGGCGGGAGCCGATGAGGTGCGCGTCCTGGCGCCGCTGGATCTGAAACACCCTCCCGAATACGATTATCGCCCCGCCGATATCGCCAAGCTGAACGAGGCGGCCCTGGTAGTCTATGCCGGGTATGAACCGTTTATGAAGAAATTAATCGCGGCGGCCGGTTTTCCCGAAGCCAAAGTGGCCAAAGTGCTCACTGCCAACGAGCCGGCCAATCTGAAACAACAGGCGCGGCTGCTCGCCGCGCGACTGGGTACTGCCCAGAAAGAGCAGGCCTGGGAGAAGGCGTTCGACGCGGCGCTCGGCGCCATTCGAAAAAGCGCTGAACTCCATCGAGTGCAGCAAATCAGGGTCCTGGTCCAGGAACATCAGGTGCCGTTGGTGAAATGGCTGGGCTACGATATCGTCGGCGTCTTCAGCGCGGGAGAGCTTTCTCCGGCCAAAGTCATGGAATATGCCAAATTAAAACCCGATCTGATCGTCGATAATTTCCACAACCCGCAGGGGAAGCCCATTTTGGAGGTGGCGCAATGCCGCTATGCGGAGTTGATCAACTTCCCGTCCGTCAAAGCGTCGTCCCTGATCGAACTCTTCCGGGAGAACGCGGCCCGGTTGGGCTTGTAAAAAAGAATCCCCATGCTTTCGACGGTCCCTGATTCGGAAAGAATGATCCCGTCAAACGGCCGGCGGAAACCGCAAATTGCCATTGCCATCTCCCAAAAGGAATTTGTCACCATGAAAGTTGCAAATTCCATCCGTCCAATTGAATTTGGGAGCGGACAAATCGAAAATGCGATCATGAAAATGGCAAATTCATTCCGAGAAATTGGAATTGCGCTCATGAAAGTTGCAAATTCCGACTGTCAAATTGAATTTATCGGCTCGCGAATTGAAATTACCGTTTCGAAAATGAAGTTTATGGACACAAAATAATAATTTGCACCGTTTTTTATGAAAGATGGATTCCGGTGTCAGTTGAAGCAATTTTATATCTTTCCGGGAGGCTGTTGTTCAAAGGCGGCCTCTTTTTTGTTTTTCGAGGATGTCAGGGGGGGTGTTCCGAGGTGGCAGCGAAATGGGGTGACCGTTCCGTTACAATCTATATTTTTCCAAATGAACGCGAGCATTCTACCCTATCCCGGCGAAGCCGGAACCAAAAAGGTAAAAAACAAGCCAATCACGAAATATTCAACAAAATGAGACTTCCTTTTTGGAGGTATAAGTAAA